>JACMLS010000143.1 GCA_014379485.1 Bacteroidia bacterium
TTTCACCACGGTGCTTCGGATTATGTTGTAAAATCGGAAACACAGTTCAGAAAAATAAATCATTCGCTCACAACTATTTTTAAAATGACAAACGCAAGGCAGGAAACCAGGAAATATAAAAACCTGCTGATTGCAGTGTCAATAGGATTTGCATTGCTTTTTGGAGGGGTTAGTTCTCTGCAATTATTTGCGGCCTCAATTTTTAAATAAACAGATAAATCTTTTCAATGAAAAAAACACTCCGCTTTATATTGCAGCTGGAAATCTGTGTATTACTTTTCGCATCCTGCCATACAGTTCCGATCATTGGCCGTAAACAAGTAAACTTTTATCCGGAAGCTGAAGTGATGTTAATGAGTAAACAACAATATTCCGAGTTTCTTAAAAGCCATACCGTTCTACGTGGTACCCCGGCCGATTCAATGGTGCAAAGAGTAAGTAGAAATTTATCTGCTGCTGTTGTGCGTTTTTTTCTTGAAAATAAACTTAAGGACAGTATTTCTGATTTTAAATGGGAATACAATCTTATTGAGAGTAAAGAAATAAATGCATGGTGTATGCCTGGAGGAAAAATAGTTGTGTACACCGGAATTTTACCTGTAACAAAAGATGAAACAGGTCTTGCAACAGTTTTAGCGCACGAAATTGCGCACGCAATTGCAAGGCACGGCAATGAAAGAATGAGTCAGCAACTTGCGGTGCAATTAGGTGGAGTTGCGCTTAACGTTGCCCTTTCAAAAAAGGAAGCTGAGACGAGACAGATCTTTGACCAGGCTTACGGTATAGGCTCTACACTTGGCGTTTTGCTTCCCTTTAGCCGTAAGCACGAAACGGAAGCAGATAAACTTGGACTTATTTTTATGGCAATGGCAGGATATGATCCAAACGGAGCGATCAATTTCTGGAACAGGATGAAATTACTTAGTAAAGATGCGCCTCCGCCTTTTCTCAGCACACATCCAAGTGATGAACAAAGAATTAAAGATATTCAGAATTACATACCAACTGCTTTAAAGTATTTCAAAAAGAGATAATTTATTCCTTACTAAGGGACGAATAACGGTAGTTGAAAATTATCAATAAAAAAAACAGTCCTTGTGTGACTGTTTTTTTTATTACTGATCATTGTTTGCTTTAATTTCGAATTGCTTAATAAGGAAACTATTAACCTATTTGTGGGTTAGAGAGAAATTCGAGTTACACTCTGAGAAAAAATTTTCTCACTGCTTGTCTGAAAATAGCTGCGCTAATTACTTACCGGAAAAGAGTAATCTGCAACATTCTATTTTCTGACCTTTTCCACATTCTTTTTCTTGCGGTGGTGTTTTTTCTTAAGGCTTTTGTAAGCAGGTTTTGTTTGAAAATTGGTTTGAGAATTTGCACCGGCCCTTTCCTCACGTTTTTTCAATTGTTTTTTTTGCCGCAGACTCTGTCTTCCTTCTTTTCCTGTTTTATTCCCTCCCATAAGGAAACCATTGGTACTTTTACGCTGCAGTCTCTCCATATGCCGTTTCTCTGTGCGGGCTTTTTTTTCTTCTCTTTTTATTTCATGCTTTCCTTTAGAATTTTTAGTTGACATCTCCTTTGAATCGCCCGGGCCCTGAGCCTGGGTATTCAAGGAAAGAAATAATAAAAATGCTGCTAAATAAGTTGCTATTGTTTTCATTTGTTTTTTTTTTAAGTTATATAAAATATGTACCGTCTTTTTATTCTGATCAAACAGGTTAGGTACTATTTTACATTTAATGTAATAACAATTTACAGGCCGCTTTAAATCATGTTGCAGAAATTCCCCAAATGATTTTGAACTTCATTAAATTTAATTTCTGCCAAAGAATAATTTATTGTCTTTAACTGCTAAAAACAAGTTGTTAACGAAAATACCTTAATAGGAGTGTCTTGCTGATGTACATTTGATAAAGAAAAAAAA
>JACMLS010000144.1 GCA_014379485.1 Bacteroidia bacterium
AAGTACTAAAATTAATTTTTTCATTTTAAAAGTTTAAGTTGAGATACTTTTTAAATAATATCGCAACACAAACATAAGCATTTTAACATCAGAAAAAACCAAATTTAAAAGCCCCTTTTGCTTCTGAAAAAATTGGTCAGCAAAGATCCGCACTCTTCTTCGAGCAAGCCACCAAAAACTTCTGTTTTAGGATGAAGTATGTTTTGCTGAATTTTAGAAAAGCCTCTTTTTTCATCGTGCGCACCAAAGAAAATTTTTCCTACCTGTGCCCAGCTGAGCGCGCCGGCACACATAACACAAGGCTCAAGTGTAACATACAATGAACATTCGTTAAGGTATTTTCCGTTCAGGTAATTTGCTGCTGATGTGATGGCCTGCATTTCTGCATGTGCGGTAACATCGTTGAGGCGTTCTGTAAGATTGTGTGCGCGTGCAATTATTTTATTGTTGCAAACCACAATGGCACCGCAGGGAACTTCGTCTGCTTCAAAAGCTTTTTGCGCTTCTTTCAAAGCCTCTCTCATATAAAATTCAGACGAGGTAAAATCCATAAACTGATTGTTGATCAAAGGGAGGCAATGGCCTTGAAAAAATTTCCGGTTTCTTCTGAGTTATAATTTCCGAGATTATATCCCAAAGAAAATTCTTTCATATCATGAACCTTATTTATTTTTTTAAATCCGAATTTTCCGTTCAGATGATCGGCAAGATATTCCTGTTCTGTCTGACCCGGAGTCGGAATTATAAAAATATTTTTATTCAGCGAGTAAAGATCCATCAGCGAAGAATAACCGCTTCGGCAAAGTACAGACCGCGATGCCGAGATCAGTTCTTCGAGTTCATTTTTTGCAGGCATATCAATCACTTTAAGTCCTTTCCTGTTCAGGTCAGGCGATGTGATCTTTGTTCCTCTTACAATACAAAAATTTCCTGGCTCTGTGTTTACATAATTCAGGATCTCACTCTCTAATTGAGTTCTTTTTGGTTCGGGTCCTGATAATAAAAACAAAACCTCGTATGAATGAATTGCCTGGTCTGCTTTTAACGCAAGGCGACTTAAAGGCTGAATGTATTTAATATTAATGTTAGGTTTTAATCCGTGTGCAAGTTCGCCTGACAAATTAATTTTTTCATTTTCAAAATCAGGCACCCAGATCTCCTGAAAATTTTTTAGAAAAGAATGATTGATCATATTGGCCCTCGTTTCAAAAAAAGGCGCTTTGATCCATAACTGATGTGTGATAAAAATGTTTTTTGCATTCTCTGAATAAAATCCGTAGCGACTGTCAGAAATGATCACATCTGGTGCGTATTCCTCCACAAACTGCTTTATCCAGTCCTGCTCAGTGTTCACTAATTTTTTAAGGCGCGGATAATCTAAAATTATTGTTGCCCACACCGGAAGTTTTGACGAATACTGAATATTGCATTCAGGCACATCAACCGTTTTAAGATCCGGAAATTCTTCTTTAAGAATAGTAGCAGTAAGCGGGGTAATTCCAAGAATTACTTCGTGCCCTGCTTTCAGAATTTCTTTTATTACCGGAACGCAGCGGGTGGCGTGGCCAAGACCCCAATCTAACGGTGATATAAAGACTTTTTTCGGCACATTACAAATTTAGATAATTATTAACTTTGGCGCTATAAATGATTGAAGATTTTTCTGAGAAAATACGCCTGTTTTTACGTTCCCTGCCCGAAGAGCCGGGGGTTTATCAATATTACGACGACGAAGGCCGGATACTGTACGTTGGAAAAGCGAAAAACCTTAAAAAAAGGGTTACCTCCTACTTTACCAAAGACCATTACGAAAGTTCGCGCATCCGTTTATTAGTAAAAAAGATCAGCGATATAAAGACCATCATCGTAAAAAACGAAATGGACGCTTTATTGCTTGAAAATAACCTGATCAAAGAACTGCTTCCGCGCTACAATGTTTTACTTAAGGACGATAAAACCTATCCCTGGATCTGTATTAAAAAAGAAAATTTTCCGAGAATTTTTCCTACCAGAAATGTAATTAAAGACGGAAGCGAATATTTCGGACCCTACGCTTCAATTAAGTCAATGTATGCAATGCTGGATATTATCAGGCAACTTTTTCCGATCAGAACCTGTAATCTTGCGCTCACACAAAAAAATATTGAAGCAAAAAAATTCAGAAGCTGTCTTGAATTACACATTGGCCGTTGCAAAGCGCCTTGTATTGCATTGCAGGCAGAAATGGAGTACAATGAAAATATTAAAAAAGCAAGAAACATTATTAAAGGAAATTTTTCTTCGGTACTGAAAGATCTGAAAAATGAAATGTTTGAACTTTCAGAAAAAATGGAGTTTGAAAAAGCACAATTGCTTAAAGAAAAAATTGTGCTGCTTGAAAAATACGAAGGAAAAAGCATGGTTGTAAGTCCTGTGGTAGAAGATGCGGAAGTTTTTACAATAATAAGCGACGAAAAATCTGCTTACATAAATTTTCTGAAAATTGTAAACGGAGCAATTATACAGGGAATTTCTACTGAGATAAAAAAGAAGCTGGAAGAAACCGACAGAGATATTTTACTGATGTGTATTCTTGAAATCAGGAGAAAAATAAAAAGCGAAACAAAAGAAGTGATCGTTTCATTTGATCCTGAACTTGAATTTCCGGGTGTAAGTTTTACGGTTCCAAAAGCGGGAGATAAAAAACATTTGCTTGATCTTTCTATGAAGAACGCTGAACAGTTTAAAAAAGAAAAAGAGAAGCAGGCAGAACTGGTAGATCCGGAAAGGCACAGCAAGCGCATTTTGCAAACCATGATGAAAGATCTGCGCATGAAAGAAGAACCGCAACACATTGAATGTTTTGATAACTCAAACATACAGGGAGAATTTGCGGTGAGTGCTATGACTGTTTTTAAAAATGCCAAACCAAGCAAAAAAGATTACAGGCATTTTAATGTAAAAACAGTGGTGGGGCCAGATGATTTTGCTACCATGGAAGAAGTTATTTTAAGAAGATACAAAAGAGTGCTGGAAGAAGATCTGGAAATGCCACAGCTAATTGTAATTGATGGTGGTAAAGGACAAGTGAGCGCAGCAATGAACAGCCTTGAAAAACTTGGGCTGCGCGGAAAGGTAACGGTGATTGGAATTGCAAAACGCCTGGAAGAAATTTATTATCCGGGAGATTCTACACCCATGTATCTTGATAAGCGTTCTGAAACATTACGAATTCTTCAGCAGATCCGCGATGAGGCGCATCGTTTCGGAATTACGCATCACCGTAAAAAAAGAAGCAAGGGCACCATTAAATCAGAATTAAATGAAATTAAAGGTATCAGCGAAAAAAGTGCTGAAACATTGCTTAAGGAATTCAGTTCAGTAAAAAACATTAAAGAAAAAACCGAAGAAGAAATTGCAGCCGTTATAGGAAAATCTAAAGCAAAATTAATTTCGGAATATTTTCATAAACCAATTCAGGAATAACTCTGGAGTACAAAATAAATTTTTGCTTCAGGATAAAAACAAAAACTATGCTGACATTTAATTTTACTCCTTTCCCCGTTTTAGAAACTCAGCGACTTTGCCTGAGAGCGATTGTAAAAGAAGACGCGGAAAATTTATTCTGCCTGAGATCGGAAAAGGAAGTGATGAAATATATTAACAGACCCCTGCCCGCTTCTGTTGATGAAATTTATACGCTGATAGAAAAAATTCAGGATGGAATAAAAACGAATCAAGCCATTGCCTGGGCCATCACTTTGAAAGCGGAACCCGGAAAAATTATAGGAACTATCGGATACCATCGTATCAACGCCGAAGATCACCGGGGAGAAATAGGCTACATGCTCGATAAAAATTACTGGCGAAAAGGTTTAGTGCAGGAAGCAATGGAAAAAATAATTGACTACGGTTTTAAGGAAATGAAATTTCACAGTATGGAAGGAATTATTAATCCTGCAAATATTGCATCGGCTAAAATTCTTGAGAAAAATAATTTTGTAAGAGAAGCGTACTTTAAAGAGAATTATCATTTCAATGGTGAATTTCTTGATTCTGCGATCTATTCTTTGTTGAATCCTTATAAAGGGAAATAACAAAAGGTTTTTCTACCTACTTTTTCCTTGCTGAAAAAGTAGCAAAAAAGCATCCCGATAGTTATCGGGATCATTTTACCTTTTCCTCCTTACGTCGGAATTTTTTTAGCCTGCGGATTTCGCCCATGAAAGCGATCTTCTCATAATCCCGATAGCTATCGGGACAGAGCTTCTTTCATGGGGCCCCGAAATCCGCAGGCTAAAAAAACCAGATAAAATAAGGCCAGTCCGATAATTAACGACGAAAAGAAATCTGTACGGAAACTAATATTCTTTCAAAATTCCTCCAAATTAATTCGCGACTTATAATTCCTAAATTCATTTACAGTTAGAACTTTAATTGGTTTTGCAAATCAATTAACGATTCCATCTTTTATTTTTTCCACTAATCATCCCCCAAAAATGTCAGTCAATCGTATTTCATTCTCATTTGGCTGAAAAAACCCGAATTATTTTACTGTATTAAAGGGATTTTGTAAATTTGGTAAAATCAAAATTCACCTCTTTATGAAAAATTTATTCTGCTTCGGTTTTGCTCTGATGTTTATCTGTTCAGGATTTCTAAAGGCGCAAAAAACAGTTGAGAGCGATACCGGGTCCATTGTTCTTGAAATAAACGGAGTATTGGTTTTGAACGGAAAAGAAACAACAGAATACAGTTACTGCCTGCACCACAACGGAAAAAAAATGGATTCTGCTTTTGTAAAAAAAATGAAAGCTTTTACACTTGATCTTAAACGGAACGACATGTACACCATGTCTTACCACAAAGACGGGTATCCTGATAAGTTTATTATGATAGATACCAAAGTACCGAAAAACAAGGCAGCAGAAGAAAGCTACGAAGTTGGTTATGAAATTGAAATTAATCCTGACCTATGCAAGCATAAAGAAGAATTTAAAGATCATCCGGTAGCTATTGTAAAATATTTTAAGAACAAGGATGAATTTGATTTCAGTACAAAATACCACGAAGCAATTCATCATAAAGAGAAAAAACCAAAAAAAGTAGAGGTAAAATAAACCTTCTTTATTTTTTTTGATGATCTGAACAGACCTTTTCAAAATTATTCGCTCCGGAAATAATCTGAAACACTTCCGGTTATTAACTAATCTTTCTTTATTTTAGCCTTAAATTATTTAATTAAAGGTTATTAAATGACAGTCCGCTCTCAGGCAGTTGATCTATTAAAGGGAATTGCGGTCGTTCTGATGATCAATGTACACATCATTGAATTATTTGCAAGCAATTCTATCAATAATGTCCTGTCCGGAAAAATTTTTCTTTTTCTTGGCGGTCCCCCCGTTGCACCTTTATTCGCACTGATCTTTGGCTATTATATTTCTGCATCAAAAAAAACGCTGACACAACTTATTACAAGGGGTGCAAAAATATTTTGTTTGGGAATGCTCCTGAACATTGCTTTAAATTTAAACCTGTTGCTGTCTGCAAACAAAGGCTTATTGAAGGTTGATGTTCTTCATTATATTTTTGGAGTTGATATTTTACAGTTTGCCGGAATCAGCATTATTCTTCTGGCCTTAGTGAAAAAAATTCTTGAGAAAAATATACTTGTTACATTTTCACTCGCGGCACTTTCTGCATTTCTTGGCGCCTTTCTTTTAAATTACATTCCTGCAAACACAACATTAAAATATCTCTCTTCTTTTTTTTATGGCAGTACTGCCTGGTCTTATTTTCCTTTGTTTCCATGGATCGCTTATCCACTTGTGGGAATGGCCTTTTATCAGTTGACCCAACGTTTTGACCTTAGTAAATTAAATAAAATCAGCTATAAATTACTTATGGTATTATCGTTAATTTTGTTTTTAGCTTTTACAATTCGCTATGCAGTTTCCATTTCATCTGATCTGCAGCTTTATTATCATCATGGAATTATTTTTGCTTTATGGACTTTTCTTTTTTTAGCTTTCTACTGTTTTTTTGTAAACGAAACAGATAAACTGATTGGAAAAACTGTTCTG
>JACMLS010000145.1 GCA_014379485.1 Bacteroidia bacterium
TTAGTAGAAAAACGCGCCCCTAAGTCATTTGATGAAATGAAAAAAAGTTTAACCGAAAAAATCTCGAAAGATGAAAGATCTAAAAGTGTGCCGGCAATTCCCGACAACATTATAGAAACAAACCCAAATTATTTGGCCGAACTTAACGAATACCGCGATGGAATTCTATTGTTCAATCTCACTGATAAGAATGTATGGAGCAAAGCGGTTAAAGATGCTGAGGGATTAAAAGCGTATTACGAAAAGAATAAATATTCTTATGGTGATTTTCAAACTTCTAAAGCAAAGATCACAGCAGACTACCAGGCGTATCTTGAAAAAGAATGGCTTGGTGGCCTGAGAAAAAAATATCCCGTTATCCTCAACAGAACTGTTTATAACCAACTGCTTTCTGAATTAAGATGAAAAAATATTTTCGCTTTTTATTTCTCATTCTCTTTCATCTCAGTCTTTGTAAGGCACAAAATTCTGAAACTAAAAGTGCTGATACACTATCTCTTTCCGGTATAAAACCCGTTTCAATAAAAAATTTAGAATTCCCTCAAACAAAACCAGGTCAAAAAATTATTTCGCACAACGCTTACTCTTTTGTTTACAATGAAACGCACGAACAATCTGAATGGGTTGCTTATGAATTGACAAAGGAAGAAACAGTTAAAGCGTATGAACGCAGTAATAAATTCTTGCCTGATCCAGCAGTAGAAACAAACACTGCGAGCAATTCAGACTACTTAAAATCCGGTTACGACAAAGGTCATTTAGCTCCGGCAGCTGATATGGCCTCGTCTGAAATTACCATGACTGAATCTTTTTACTTTAGCAACATGAGTCCGCAGGACCCCGCTTTTAACAGGGCAATCTGGAAAAAATTAGAAGAGCTTGTAAGAAAATGGGCAGTGGAAAATAATTCGGTTTACATTGTAACAGGCCCAGTTCTAAGCAATGATCTTAAAACAATAGGCGCAGAAAAAATTTCTGTTCCTGATTATTTTTATAAAATAATTTTGGATTATACTGAACCGGGTATTAAGGCAATAGCTTTTATTTTTCCAAACCAACCTTCTCATTTTCCTTTAAAAAATTTTGCTGTTACAATTGACAGCGCAGAAAAATTTACAGGAATCGATTTTTTTTCTGCACTTCCGGATGAACAGGAAAAACTAATTGAAAGCAATCTCTGTTTATCCTGCTGGTCTTGGGAAAACGGCATCAGTTTCTCAGCGGGAGCAGATTCATTAAGAACAAAAGAGGTTGAAAAAAATCAAACAGAAAAAGATCCTGCATTCTCAGATTCACCGGCTAAAATTCAGAATTCTACTTCTGTACAATGTTCAGAATTGACTAAGAAAGGAAAAAGATGCCAAAGAATGACAAAAGCTTCCAACGGAAAATGCTACCAGCACGGAGGAAATTGATCTCTAATTTTCATTCGGTAATTCAAACAAAACCATTATATTTATATGCTATTTTCCTTAAAACAACAACAAACAAACTGTAGACAATTATTTCACGCGACGATCTCAACGACTAACGAACCAACGAACGATTAACGATTAACTGACAACAAATAACTCAAACCATGTCCCACTTTTTTCACCGTCACCACGAACCCACTTCACATCCGGATGTCATTTTGATTGGCGCAGGTATCATGAGCGCAACTTTAGGGATTTTGCTGAAATAACTTCAGCCTGATATTAAAATTGAGATCTACGAGCGCCTGGATATTGTTGCCGGAGAAAGTTCTGATGCCTGGAATAACGCAGGCACAGGCCATTCTGCTTTTTGCGAATTGAATTATACAACAGAAAAGCCTGATGGCAGTATCGATATTTCCAAAGCGGTAAAGATCGCCGCACAGTTTGAAATATCAAAA
>JACMLS010000146.1 GCA_014379485.1 Bacteroidia bacterium
CCAATCTGCTTGTCTTTTTTCATTAATATTTCTTCAAAAAAATGTTCCGTAGGCCCCGCTACGTAACATTTTTTTTCATCATCTTAATAAAAAAATCCTGCGCATATTCAGGCTGCTAAATATGAGCTAATGGTATAAGTCGTGTTTTGTTTAACGTAAAAAACGGGCCAAAATTACCTGTAAATTACTAATACCTGCGAAGAATCTGCCCCTTTAAACCGTAACCAATCATTTAAAGAGGCCTGGTTATGCTGCCACCAGAAAGAACCGAATTCTGAGGGGCTAAAACTTGTATAAGCATTGACCGTTTTCATTTTTAAACGATAACTGGCCAGCATTGCATCTATCTGCCAGGCGTTATAATAACCATCGTCTTTTGTGGTTGACAGAATAGCAAAGGCCTTGTACTTACCCCCTGCAGATTTCTGGCGCACCTCGTTCTCAATACCGCGTACACGGGCAAGGCTTTCGTATTTAGTGAACTTTTTAAAGTCTTTTAGCGAACTTTTATTGTCGTAAACAGCAAGAAACATGAACAGGCAGAAATAAAAAACATTTTTTACCTGCCAGGTACTGCTGAAAAGAGAACGGGTTGTATAAATAAAAATGATTACGAAAAAGAAAATAAGAATATTGATAACGCGTGTAACCATGCGCAAAGAACCCATACCGGGAAGCTTGCTGATGTATTCGAACGCAGAAAAATTTCCGATCCTCAAAAAACAGAAACAGATGATAAAACCTACTACTGCAAACCACAGCAGTTCTTTTTCGCGCTTACGGTACAGGGTAACCGGAAGCAATATTACACAGTACATGAGCAGGCCGCCGGGAAATAAAAGATGCAACCAGCTATAAGGATTTCCTGCGGTGTCAAATTCAAAAGTAGGCCAGATGCGCGCATCCCAAAAAGGGCGGAAGTAGGACCAGATTGTTGGAATTGTTGGAACAACCTGGTCGTAAGGAGTAAAGGGGGTTGTTTTAGCCCGTTCTGCATAAGGCCATACAAGCGGAAGAAGGAGAACACCTGTTGCCAGGAAAGCAAGGCTCCAGCCAATAAAAAAGTTCTTGTCGAACTTCAGCTTTTTTATTTTAAGAACAAAAAGCGCTGCAATATAAATTGCCCCGCAAAAAAGAAGAAAAAACCCGAGATACATAGAAAGATAAAACTGAAACACAAAACTTAAAGCGGCAAGGAACAGAAATTTATTTTTTCCGGTATCGAAATACTTATGTGAGAAAACAAAAAAGAGCGGAACCATAAAACGCACAGCCATTTGAATATGAAAATACTGCGAAATAAGTGCCATTGAAAACGTAAACAGAAAAGCAGCGAGTAAAGCCTGCCATTTTGATTGTGTAAAATAACGGAACGCGTAAAAACCGCATGCAAAATTCAGAAATACAACAGAGATCAACCATCCCTGAAAAGCAGAATGTTCATTGAGCCCTATTACTCTGAATATGGAATAAAACGGTAAATTGCCAATAAGGTTGTCTGAAAAAGTTATAGTAGATTTTTCAGGATACATAAAATTACCGTTCCAGAATCCATCTGCGTTGCCGCAAAGCCATTGGTAGCCATGTTCAAGTACGGTGTTGATGAAACGTGAATCTCCCATATCACCTGACATGCGCGAAAAATCATAACCGTAGATCTTCATTATAGTAATGTGAAGACCTATTAAAAAGGTAATAACAAAGATGAGCCAGAAAAGAAACTTATTGGAGAGCAGACGGTTGAACATTCACTAAGGTAAAAAGTAAAAAAATAAGAATTAAAAAAACTCAGTTGCAATCGTTTAAAATATCATTTCAGGAATTTCGCCTTCAATGATCAGTTTTCCTAACGTTGCATTTTTTATCTGCTCTACTGAAACGCCGGGGGCACGCTCAAGCAATTTAAATCCGCCCTGCGGTAAAACATCAAGCACGGCAAGTTCTGTTACAATTTTTTTAACGCATTTTACTCCAGTAAGAGGTAAAGTACAGTGCGGTAATAATTTTGATTCGCCTGCTTTATTTACATGCTGCATGGCCACAATAATGTTTTTTGCAGAAGCAACCAGATCCATTGCGCCTCCCATTCCTTTTACCATTTTACCGGGTATTTTCCAATTGGCAATATCTCCGTTCTCGCTTACTTCCATTGCTCCTAAAATAGTAAGGTCAACTTTTTGCGAGCGGATCATTCCAAAACTCATTGCCGAATCGAAAATAGAGGCGCCGGGCAAAAGAGTTACTGTTTGCTTACCTGCGTTAATAAGGTCTGCATCTTCTTCGCCTTCAAAAGGAAAAGGCCCCATTCCCAAAATTCCGTTTTCTGATTGCAACTCAATGTTGTAACCTTTGGGAATAAAATTTGCAACAAGTGTTGGAATACCAATGCCAAGGTTTACAAACATTCCGTCTCTTACTTCTTTTGCAATACGAATTGCAATACCGTTTTTGTCTAACATGATTAAGGTTTTAATTGCGCAATGCAAAATTAAGAATCCCACTGAATTGGACAACCGCCTGCGCGATCATTCATTAACGGTAGGTTTTAATTATTGCAAAGCGGTCTTTTAGTTTTAAAATAGGTCTTTCAATCAACTCATAAGAAATAATTGCAATAACAATTACACCACCAAGGTATAAGCCGTAAAAGCCGTAAAACGATGACCATTGCCGCGGATAAAAAATTTCTTTGGCGATGTAGGTAAAAAACAGGTTGTGATACACATAAATGCCGAATGAAATTTTGCCGAGGTAATGCAGGGGATTTTTCTTTTTAAAATTAAAAAACGCATCAGGGTTAAACATGTAATTGAGAAAACCGAAAAGAAAAATAAAAAGGAATGTGTATTTTTTAATTGCCACCGGACCGGGTTCGCTTACCACTTTATTTGCTTCCACTGCAAAAACAAAAATTGCAACTATATAAAAAAGAATGCGGAATAATTTAGGAACATTGATTATAAGGGGTTTTCTGAAATGGAGCCAGGCCACCACGGCGCCAATGGCCATTTCATCTACTCTTGAGAGGGTGTTTAAAAAAACATGATTGTACCATTCCTGACTGGTAAAATACATAAAAACCCTGAAAAATATTGAACCGAAAATTACCAGCGCAAAAAGATAAGGAAGTTTTTTATTGGGAATGAAAGCTAAAAGTAAAGGCCAGAATAAATAAAAATGTTCTTCTACACCAATGCTCCAGAAATGCCCGAAAGGATAGTGCCACGCCTTAGTGCTGATAACCTCGTAATTGACAGTAAAGGTGAGTGCCCATTTATAAGCGGGGGCTGCCTGCTCATTTAGCTGACAAAGCCAGGGTGCAAGTGCTATGATAAGAAAATACAACGGCCAGATGCGTAATGCGCGCCGCACATAAAATTTTCCGATTGCTACTTTGCCGCCAAGAGCTTTTTCCTGCATAAGCAAATATGTAATAAGAAAACCTGAAATGAGAAAAAACAGGTCTACACCCAGGTCAAAATTTTCTACCAGCCTGTTTACATACAGCCCTGCCATTGTCCAGTCTTTTCCATCTGGTACAGCGAGCGGGGTTGGCAACCTGAACCAACCGCAGTAGGCATGCCAGCCATGAAAAATTACCACCATAAAAGCGGCAATGAACCTAAGCACATCAAGGTTGTAAAAATGAATTTTTCTTTCGCTCAGCTGATCTGACATTAGCGAGGTTGATTTTTTTAAACAAGCAAATTAATACAGAAACAAAACGATCATGCTCTCTTCCTAACGGTTCTTTGTTCAATTCGTTTTTCGTATTTCTCTCCCTGAAAAATACGGTGCACGTAAATACCGGGTGTGTGGATGTGATCGGGATCAAGCTCACCGGCCGGAACAAGAATTTCTACTTCTGCAATAGTAATTTTACCTGCCATGGCCATCATCGGATTAAAATTGCGGGCAGTGCTTTTATAAATTAAATTTCCGGCTTCATCTCCTTTCCATGCTTTTACAATTGCAAAGTCTGCATGAAAAGCTTCTTCCATTAAATATTCTTTTCCGTTAAAATTTCTTACTTCTTTTCCGTTTGCAATTTCAGTACCAACGCCTGCCGGAGTGTAAACAACGGGCATGCCGTACCCTGCGGCAAGGCAACGTGTGGCCAGTGTACCCTGCGGCACAAGATCTACCTCCAGTTCTCCGCTCAGCATTTGTCTTTCGAACTCTGCATTTTCTCCAACGTAAGAAGAGATCATTTTTTTTATTTGTCTTGTCTGCAAAAGCAAACCTAAACCAAAATCATCTACACCTGCATTGTTTGAGATACAGGTTAAATTTTTTGTTCCCTTACGCACAAGGGCGGCAATGCTGTTTTCGGGAATACCGCACAAACCAAATCCGCCTACCATTAAAGTCATTCCGTCTTCAATTCCCTTAAGCGCTTCTTCTGCATTTGCAACTACTCTTCTGATCATTGTAAAATAATTTAATTATTGAATTAGTTTTTCTGCCCCATTATCTATTGGTTCTACGGATTTTGTTTCCGGTTCTTTATCGTTTACATAATAAACATCTAATGCAACCAGCATAGCGATCATTCCCCAAAACGGAATGGCTGCTTTATCTGTATCTAAAAAGTTATTTAAAAAACCATGCATAAAATAAGTGGAGAGACCCAGCAATGCACCTATTGCCATGATCTTTACATTTCTTTCTTTTAGTTTGTAGACTACCCTATAGCCCGTAAAAAAAACCGAAAGTACTAATGCCGCCATTAAAACAAGGCCTAAAACTCCCTGTTCGCTCAAGGGGCCCAGGTATTCGCTATGTGCATTACCAACGGTTCCGGCATTGGTAGAGATAATTGTTTTTTCGGAAGATTTTTGATAGGGAGCGTACTGAAACATATAAGTACCCGGACCAAAACCAAACACAGGTTTTTCCTCGAACATTCTTAAAGCACAATTCCAGCGGTTGATACGCTCAAGGTTAGATGCATCTGTAGAAATGTTTGAAATAGATTCTATGTTTTTTCCGAGATCTCCGGTAGAATCTGTTCTGTTGCTGGAAAGGGAGATCATAATGTCTGTTTGAAAAACAAAGAAAATACCCAGTAATGAAACCACAATGCCTAAGAGAACAGCAAAACGCATACGCAATAAAAGAGAAACGCCTACTGCCATTGCTGCAAATAAACTTACCCAGGCAGCGCGCGTGTAGGATAAAACAATTCCTAAAACAAATAAACCTAAAATTGTAAAGGTCATAATTCTCCAGTGACCCGGTACCCCTTTAAGAAAAATCATCCCGGCAAGGAAAGGAATGAACATTGCCTGCATTGCTGCGTAAGATGTGTGATCGTTGTAAAACGGTTTTACCACCCAATCTGCCGCATCTTCTGTTAAGCCCTGGTTGGCGTGATTAATGATAGAAAAAACAATTACTCCTGAAAAAGAAATTACGTATAACCACACAAAGGTTCTTAAGTTTTTTTCTTTCTTAAACATTTGCGCGCAGAGAAAATAAGCGGTGGTTACGAACCACAATTTTGCTACCAGAAATTTTATTGAAACCAAAGGCATTTCGCTGGTAAGACTTGTTATTATAGTCCAGAGAATTTGTAGCAGAAGAATAATGGTTACCGGGTGGCGCCAGAATTTTTTATCAATTACACCGCTATAGATCTCATTAAAAATAAAAATGATCATGATGCCGGCAAGAATGGGTTCTGTTGGAAAACTTAAATCTATTGTGTCTTCGAGCAGACCGAGTTCTTTTAACGAAAGAGAGACGGGGGTACAAAAAATAACGAACTGAACGAGGTTATCTAATTTAAAAACGGCCAGGAAAAGAATGAGGACTACAAATGGCAACAGGCTGTAAAGAAAGAAAAAGTCTTTTTTATTTATAAGCATGTATGCACCACCTGCAATAAATAAAAGGCAGATGGCATATAAAATGAACGTGGTTTTATTTTTTAAAATCTGGTTCATTAGTTAGCTGACAAAATTTAAAAACTAAAAGATGATCTTATACCAATTGCGTATACAAAAATCTTCTTTCAGCCTAAGAGCGCTCATCCGGTACACTGATCTTTTTTATTCTATCAAGAATAATAAAAAACAAACAACCTAAGAATAAAGAAGAAAGTGTAACAGTAAGCACAATAAGCCAGCGCACGGGCCAGGCCTTTTTAACGGGTAAATTTGGCTTGGCAACAACAGTTGTATAGCTGAATGTTTTACTGAGGTCACGCACTTTGTTGTCGTACTCAACTTTACTTCCTTCGTATTGCATAATTTCTTCGTGCATCATTTCATCAAGCACCCTGAACTGTCCGCCTTTTTCTTCGAGCTTTTCCATTTCAGCTTTCAGCGCAGCTAATTGTGCCGGCGATTTTCCGGAAGCAATTGCCTTATAATAACTTTTTGAAGCTTCTTTTACCTGCACTCTGTAATCCATTATTCCATACTGAGAACGCAGGTTATTCATTACCTTATCTACCGAATCAATGTTTTTTCTTTTTTGTGCCATCTGTCTTGAGAACATGTTCAGAAACTCGCGTGTTTTTTCATCGTGCATTTTTCTTACCATGGCATCTACATTCTTTAATATGCTGGCATTAATTGCCTGCGCCTTACGCGGATCGTGATCAAACACTTCAATAATTACAGACTCGTATTTTGTTTGGTTGAATTTTACGTGCTCATCAAAAATTGCATTAAAATTAAAATCAAACATAGCGTCTGCAGTATCTAAATTATAATTCTGCCAGAGTTTTTGTTCTGCCAGAATACGCATTTTTAATTCGCGGCTCTGAAACAATTGCATTAACTGTTCTGTGGGCGACTCCATGCTATATGGGCCAAGATTGGAGGGATACACTACAGACTCTGATTTGTACTTTGGTTTCATGAACAAGGGACTGGAAATGATTACCCCAGCAATAATTGCGAGCACACCAATCACAATCAGGTGTTTCCACCGGCTGCCAAGCAATTTTATTATTTTTAAATTCCCCAAAGTGAGCATCAGGTCATTTTTTTTTTTAGCTGTTTAAATTTTTCCAATAAAATAAGCACCATTACAGAAAAGAAAAAGGCAGATAAGGTTGCCACAAACACAATGAGCCAGCGAACAGGCTTATCCTTTTTATCTGAAGGGGTTGCTTTTTGTACGGTAAGATTTGAAGGCAATTGTTTTGTAGCGTTCATATACGCCTCGTCTAATTTCGATTTTAAATACACTTGTCTTTCTTTCTGAAGAATAAATTCATTGGTAAGACTTAAATAAGGCCCACCGAATTGTTCAAGTTTTTTAAGGCGTTCTTCAATTTTAAGAACACCTGCGTTGTTACCACCGGCCAGCGCTTTTCCTAAACTTTTTGAATACGCTTCTACCTGCAAATTATAATCGAGCACTCCTTTTGTTCTGAGCACAGCCATACTGTCTTCCAGTTTTTTCATAAAGGCCAGTGTTTTGTCATACTCATCTACAAGAATATTTAAGGCCTGCACTGCAATTCTTTTTGTAAAACGAAATTTTACGGTATCAGAAAATTCTGTAATGGCGTTGGCAATGAGGGCCGCAGTATCCGGAGAATAATCGTGCACTTCAATTTTTACTGAGAGCATGTCTGTACGTTTAAACGTCACCATCTCCATAAATTTTAAATGCATCCAGGTAAATTTGTTGGGGTCGTCGGCACGTATGTCCCAGTGTTTGTAAAGATCAAAGCGTTCAACTACCAGGTCTTGCAACTCAGAAGAATTAAAGATCTGCATCAGTTTTTCAATATCATCCTCATCGCCAATATCCATATAGTCTTCTTTAAGACCATCCGTAAGGTATTTAGAAACAGAAAAACTTTTTACTGCAAAAACCGAAGAAGTTGCTTTGAACTGGGGGCGTATAAAAAAAGATGCAATGGCAGAGATAAGAAGAGCAGAAAACGAAATAACCAGCAGGTGTTTCCACCATTGAATAATAAACAGCAGAATGGTCATTCCCCTTTCAGGAGATTCATTTGTGCCGCTATTTACATTTTCTTTCATCAACTAATTATATCTTATAAAACGCAAAACAGATTTTATACTTATCAATCTTACTACAAAAGCCCAAATGCCACTGGCCACACACATAAGGGTAAAACAAAGCATCCAAAAATAAGGGGAATTTTCGGAATATTTACTATTTACAGCCATGTTATGACTCAGAATATTAAACGTAACTACACCGCATGCAAACAAAATTAAAGTAATGATAAGCCGCATGTTTGTTCTGAATTTAAATATGCCCGCAGCCAGCAGAATCTGAATAAATGCGGTGGTAGCCTGTGTAATTAAACTTGATATGGCGGCTCCATAGGCAAACATGCGCGGAATAAGAATAAAATTGAGGGTTATATTAATACAAATACCAAGCAAGGCCATTTGATTGAGTTGTTTGAGGTTTCCGTTTGCGGTAAGAAGTGTTCCGAAAATATAAGTAGTGGCTATTGCAACAAAACAACTCATAAGAAGGGCAAGAACCTCTGCAGATTCTTTTTTTCCATTAATCAGCAGGGACAATTCTTCTGCATAAAAAAAAGATCCTGCAGCCACAATTATTGCCGGTGTGATAATGAGTGTGAAAGAGAGTTTGACCAGAGGTTCTATGCTTTCTTTATATTTTATCATTCTGCTAAAGACAGGTAGTAATTGCAAACTGAACAAAAAGGCGATCATATTTGCAGCATCCAGCAAACGAAAAGCTTTTGCGTAAACACCTGCCTGCTCTGCGCCTGTTTGCGTTTGCTTTTTGTTTTCTCTGTCAACCATTTTTTTTACTGCCGGAATATTGTAAACAACGGGGTTCTCTTTTGCTTTTGTAATGAGCTGAACCATATAGGGATTCTGGGTAGGCAAGATCCTTTCTATCATTACAGCATCAAGGCGGTTGTAAAAAGTCATAAGCAAAATTAAAATAGCAAACGGAAAACTTTTTTTCATGATCATAAGCGAAAAGGGCCAGTTCCAGGTAAACTTGAAATGGTCTGTTTTTCTGAGCACGATAATAAATGCGATTATGGCGGTTACTATGTAAGACAGGGTTTGCGTATAAACAAACACCATAATATCCATTGTTATTCCGGTAAGACTTGTCCAGATAATAAGCCCGCAAAAAATGATCATGATAAACCTGTCTAACACAGAAATGATAGAATCTGTTCTGAACAAATGCAGCCCCAGCAAATTAGAACGCAGGTAAAGGATCATTGAAATAAGAAACTGATTGGCGGCAAGGATCATGAGGAGTTTTGTATACCGCACATCATAACCCATAAACAAACCCATAACAATGGTTGCTGCCAGGTAAATAAAAGCAAGGCCGATCTTTAATACAAAGAGACCCGAAAAATGTTTGCTCAGCAAATGATTATTTTGCGCAATATTTTTATTGTTGAAATTGGTAATTCCGAAATCAAGAATAATATTAAGCAGAAAAGAAAAATTGAAAAGGGCAAAATACTCACCGTAATCATGATTGCCCACCAATGTCTGTACGCGTGGCTCAATCACAAGGATCCAGCCCGGTTTTACGAGCAGGTTCATGACTATGAGAATAGCAAGGTTCGTAATGAACTTCTTCTGCATAAGGGCCTTTTTAAAGGGTGGCTAAGATAGCTAAAAAATCTTCTGAAAAAGGTTGCAAAAAGGCACAATACGCAGCGGCTTTTTGCGTTATAGAGCATTGTTTTTATCAATGTGCTGTCAAAAAGCTGTTTTACTCTTTAAAATGCTGTGCTGAACTCAGTAAAACAGGTATTTTTACACTCTAAATCGTTTTGTGCAAATTGTAGTAAACACACGCATGCTTATTGATAACAAGCTGGATGGCATTGGCCGTTTTTCTTGTGAGATTCTTAAACGCGTAACAAAAAACAATCCCGATACGCATTTTGTGTTTTTGTTTGACAGACCTTTTTCTGATGAATTTATTTTTTCAGATAATATTACCCCCATCCTTGTATCACCAAAAACCAGGCATCCCATTTTGTACAGGTACTGGTTTCAGTTTCCGGTAAAATCTATTCTGAACAAAATGAAACCCGATTTGTTTTTTTCTCCCGACGGATTTTTATCGTTGGGCGCTAAATGCAAACAGCTGCCTGTTATACACGATATTAATTTCAAACATTTTCCTAAAGATCTTAAAAGCAGTTACGCTTCTTACTACAATAAATATTTTCCGAAATTCGCTAAAACCGCGGCAAGAATTGTAACGGTAAGTGAGTACAGCAAAAAAGATATTGCAGAACATTATGGGATAGAAAAAAATTTAATTGACGTGGTGTATAACGGAATTACTGACGGGTTTTCTGAGTGCTCTGATGAAATTAAAAACGAAACAATAAAAAAATTCTCTAAGGGGCAACCTTATTTTTTATTTGTTGGAAGTATGCATCCGCGCAAAAACATTCCCATGCTAATGAAAGCTTTTGATGCTTTTAAAGAGGAAAGTGGTGCTCCCCATAAATTAATTTGTGGGGGTCCTATTTTTTGGGGAGCAGGAGAAATTGAAACAACGTTTGATAGTTTAAAACACAACAACGATATAATTTTTACCGGAAGAATTGCAGAAGAAGATCTGCAGCATCTTTACGCCTCTGCTTTTTGCCTTGCTTACATTCCGTATTTCGAGGGTTTTGGAATTCCTTTGGTAGAAGCAATGGCAAGCGGAATTCCAATTATTACCTCTGATGTTACCAGCATGCCTGAAGTGGCAGGAGACGCAGCTTTACTTGTAAACCCCAATGAAATTTCTGAGATCAAAAACGCTCTGAATAAAATTTACAGGGATGAAAGTTTACGGGAAAAATTAATTGAAAACGGAAGAAAAAGAAAAGCTGTTTTTGACTGGGATGATTCTGCGAGGAAACTGTGGGAGAGTATTGAGAAGTGCCTTGGATAAGGGACGAGAGCGAAGGACGAGGGGCGAGTGAGTTTTGCACGCGACTGCGCAACGATGCGACGGGAAATTTCAAACTGTAGTGACAATAGAAAGGTAAAAGGACCGTTACATAATTAAAACGTTTACTGTTCTATATTCTTAGATGAAAAGACTCGCCTCGATATTTTTTGTGTTTTTTGTTTTTCAAAATGCAGCACATTCTCAGACAGAGAATAAAACCTCTCTGATAATTGCCGACTCAAATTTTACTGTCTTACAAACAGATTCTACACAATTTCTTCCCGGTTACCTGGCGTTTTCTAAATCACGGCAACTTTCTGCCGGAGAAATTCAGGAAACTTTTATTCTTACAAAAAAATGTGTAGAAAATTATAATTCTTTACTCCCTGAATTTTCAAAAACTTTTTTTAACAAAGGAAAGAAAACGTATACCGATTCAACCATTATTTCTTTTGGTTTATTGGATGGAAAACCGATTGATCTCTCTAAATACAAACTTCAATTAGTTCCCTTTATTAATAAAGCCGGCGAAACCGAAGTTTGGGTAAATTGTTTCTGCGGTGCTTTTGATTTTGACTGGCGCAAGAGCATTTTTCGGGCGAGTGATGGTGGCAAGTGTTTTTTTAGTTTATCAATAAACCTGAACAGGAAATTATATGACAATATGAATGTAAACGGAATATAATTTTGTCTCAGCCCCCGCATTTATTATTCGCCACCTCTTCTTTAGCTTTAGCATAACCAAGCAGAACTGCCTTTTTAAAATCTGCGCAGGCAGTATTATCGCGCAATTGCAATTTTACTGCGCCGCGGTAATAAAATGCTTTACCATCTTTAGGGTCAAGCTCAATTGCTCTGTTCAAATCAGCAAGGGCTTCTTTGTGTTTTAGCAGATAGTACTTGCAGGCACCTCTTTCCTGCCAGGCTTTTTCGTAATTTTTATCAATGTCTATTGCAGCAGTAAGATCTGCAATTGCCTCTGTGTATTTTTTAAGCAGTTTATAAGAGTCTGCGCGGTAATAATAAGTAACGTGATACGGAACAAGTTTAAGTGAGCGGGTAAAATCTGCAATGGCTTCTTCATCGTTTCCTTTCTGGTATTTTACTAAACCGCGAAAATAATAGGTGTTTGAACTTGTGCTGTCCATTCCGGCAGCAATGTTTAAATTCTTTAGTGCCTCCTCATCATTTTGTATCTGATAATAACAAGCTCCG
Organism: Bacteroidia bacterium; assembly: GCA_014379485.1. Taxonomy (GTDB): domain Bacteria; phylum Bacteroidota; class Bacteroidia; order B-17B0; family Aurantibacillaceae; genus AM-1111. The sequence continues at coordinate 12,124 of JACMLS010000146.1, forward strand.
AGGTAAGTAAAATATTCTGCCAATGTTTTATTTCTTGCAATGGCATTTTTAAAATCTTCAATTCCCTTCTGGTAATCAGCGCTTTTGTAATAGCTCAATCCCCTGCCATAAAAAGTTTCTGCCTTGGTTGCATAGCCAATAGATTTTGTGAACAGCGGAATGGAAGCTGTGTAATTTGCGTTGTCGTGCTCTATCCATGCCAGGTAAAAATAAGCTTCGTCGCTTTTTGGTTGCAATGCAAGGCCGGTATTCAATTCTTTTTTTGCTTCGGCATATTTTTTCTGAAAAAAATAACAGGCGCCTTTAAATACATAACCGTTGTGGTATTTTGCATTCAGTTTTATTGTTTCGTCAAACTCTTTTATTGCTTCAATATAATTTGCTTTCATAAATAAGCAGAGGCCTTTGTTGTAATGCGCTTCGTAGAGCGAATTATCAAGCTTGGCTGCTCTTGTAAAATCAAAAAAAGCTTTATTATAATCTTTTACCTCGTAAGAACAGAGGCCCCGGTTGTAAAAAAAATCTGCATCAGATGTGTCAATTGCAATGGCCGCAGAAAAATACGGAAAAGCTTCTTTGTACTTTTGTTTTTTAAAATAACAGAGGCCTATGTATGAGTTTTTTTCTGCCGTTTCAAGCAATTCGTTTGTTTTAAAAAAATCTTTCAGCGCTTCGTCGTATTCTTTCATTTCATATTTTACAATTCCAAGATCGTACCAGGCAATATCGTTTTCTGGATTAAGTGTAACCACGTGGTCTAATTCTGCCAACGCTTTCTGGTAATCTTTCATTTTATAATAACAAAGGCCGGTGTAAATGCGCGTGTTTTCAAGATTCGGTTTCAGGTAATCTGCCTTTTTAAAATCTTTGAGGGCTTTTGTGTACTCTTTGGTTTCGTAAAGACAAATACCGCGTTTATAAAATGCGCGGGGATTTATTGTGTCTGCTTTTATTGAGCGGGTAAAATCTGAAATTGCACCGGCATAATCTTTTTTACTTAGTTTTTGTTGTCCGCTGTAAAGCAAGGTGTCTGAACTCTCCTCCTGCGCAAAAATAAAATTTGCAATTAGAAAAGAGAAAAGAAGAAAACAAATCCGGATTTTCATCTTTCAAATTTACAGTTAAAAGCCGTACCTATAAGAGAATTAAAAGAATATTTGTGCCGTTTTATCTGAATTTTATGTTCAGGTTTATGAAAATAAA
>JACMLS010000147.1 GCA_014379485.1 Bacteroidia bacterium
CAGACTCACTTGCCTTAAAACTTTCAGAACTCTTTCCGGAAAACAGCAGAAGAGATTTCAAAAAATTGCTGAGCGACGGGAGAAGAAAAGGTGATGCTTATGTAGTACTTAAAAGAAATGTTTCTTACACTCAATTGGAACAAATAAAAAAATTTCCAATCTTAAAAAGAGGTGCGCGCGGTGGTTTGGTAACCTTACAAACCAATAAGCGCGAGCATCCATATAAAATGTTAGCGCAACGTACTATCGGATATCCCGCTTATAACGGAGTAAAAGGAGTAGGTATTGAAGCTGCATATGATTCTATTCTTACCGGTGTTGGTGGAAAAAGACTGATGCAAAAAATGTCTGCAGGAACATGGAGAGCCATTAATGAAGAAAATGAAATTGATCCTAAAGACGGAGCAGAATTATATACAACCATAGATGTACGTGTGCAAAACGTTGCAGAGAATGCTTTGATGCAGCAACTGATAAAAAACAAAGCAAGTCATGGTTGTGTTGTGTTAATGGAAGTGAAGACCGGAGAAATTCGTGCAATTGTAAATCTTAAAAGAAAAGATTCTACCACGTATGTAGAGAATTACAATTTTGCTGTAGGCGATGCAACAGAACCCGGCTCAACATTTAAACTTGCTTCTCTTCTCGCTGTAATGGATGATGGTTACGCAGACCTTGACGATAATTTTAATGTTGGCAATGGAAAATGTTATTACTATGGAAAAGAAATGCCTGATTCGCATGCTCCTGAGTCCCCTGTGTTAACAATGCAAAGAATTTTTGAAACATCATCTAACGTTGGTGTCAGCAAAATAATTACGAAATATTATTCATCTAATCCGCAAAAATTTCTTGATCATTTGTATTCCTATAATTTGAATAAAAAATTAGGAATGAGCATTCCGGGAGAAGGAATGCCTCTGATCAGAAAAGCAGGAGGCACAGGTTGGTCAGGACTTTCTCTTCCGTGGATCTCTATCGGTTACGAATCACTGATCACACCAATGCACACGCTTACACTCTACAATGCTGTAGCAAATAATGGCTGCATGGTAAAACCAATGTTTGTAAAAGAAATAAAACGCAATGGTATAACACAAAAAAAATTCAATCCCGAAATATTAAACGAACAAATTGCAAAACCCGCTACAATTGCCAAAGCAAGAAAAATGTGCGAAGGAGTGGTATTGCAAGGGACCGGTAAAACTTTGGCCAATCAATCGTTTACTGTTGCCGGAAAAACAGGAACAGCGCAAATGGCAAATAACGGATCATACGGAGTTCCCGGAGCTCACATTTACCAATCATCTTTTGTAGGATACTTTCCTGCAGATAAACCGCTTTACACTTGTATCGTAATCATCAACGCACCATCAAACGGAATTTATTATGGCGGCGCAGTTTCTGGCCCTGTGTTCAAAGAAATTGCGGAGAAAGTGTATTCCACTTCTGTAGATTTTCAGACAGAGATCAATACAGGAAATAAAATTCTTACCAAAGTCCCTTCTATAATAAGAGGTAACGGGCAGGAAATGAATTATGTAATAAACAAACTGAATCTGCCAAACAAAGTTGCTGAAATTGAAGATGAGTATTTCAATTACGTGTACGATCCAAAAAGCGATTCAACAAAATTAAATTTAGTAAGCGTTTATCCTGAAAAACAATTGCAGAACGGAGTAATTCCAAACCTTTCAGGAATGAGTGTACGCGATGCTTTATACATTTTAGAGAACCACGGATTAAGTGTAGAGATTAATGGTTTTGGAAAAATTAAAAATCAATCGCTCGCGGCGGGAACAAAATTTACAAAAGGCACAAAAATTATTTTGCAATTAGGCTAATGAAATTATTGAGCGACATATTATATAAAGCAGGACTTGAAGAAGTTTCGGGTACCACCAATGTGGCTATCTCAGGCATTGCATTTGACTCGCGCAAAGTAAAAAAAGACGGTTTGTTCATTGCTACACGCGGCACACAAACCGACGGACATAATTTTATTCAAACCGCAATTGATGCGGGCGCCATTGCAATTGTTTGCGAAGAAATTCCTGCAGAAAAAGATGAAAAGGTTACTTATGTAAAAGTAAAAAGTTCTTCTTTCGCCTTAGGATTGATCGCTTCTAACTATTACGACAATCCTTCTGAACAATTAAAATTAGTAGGTGTTACAGGAACAAACGGAAAAACAACTACTGTTACTTTATTGTACAACTTGTTCCGCGCGCTAGGTTACAATGCCGGATTAATTTCTACCGTTGCAAATAAAATTAATGCCGAAGAAATTCCGGCAACGCATACAACACCCGATTCAATTTCTTTGAATGAGCTTTTGAAAAAAATGCTCGACAAAGGTTGCCAGTATGTTTTTATGGAAGTGAGTTCGCATGCTGTTGCACAACACCGCATTGCAGGTGTACATTTTACCGGCGGAATTTTCACCAACATCACACACGATCATTTAGATTATCATAAAACATTTGACGAATACATAAAAGCAAAAAAAGGATTTTTTGATCAGTTAAGTGATGATGCTTTTGCATTGGTGAACAAAGATGATAAGAACGGATTGGTAATGTTGCAGAATACAAAAGCAGAAAGAAGAACTTTTGCTTTACAAAGTATGGCAGATTACAAATGTCGTATTCTTGAAAACCATCTAAACGGATTGTTTTTGAGTATTGACGGAATGGATCTGTGGGTAAAACTCATTGGCAATTTTAATGCATACAATGTATTGGGAGTTTATGCTGCAGCAATTTTATTGAAGCAGGATAAAACAAATGTTCTTACTGCACTCAGTACATTGAATCCTGTTGAAGGAAGATTTCAGCACATCAAATCAAACACAGGCGTAATTGGAATTGTGGATTATGCGCACACCCCTGATGCTTTGAAAAATGTATTGGAAACAATAAAAAATATCCGCACCGGCAACGAGCAGGTATACACATTAGTAGGTTGCGGCGGAGATCGTGATACTACCAAGCGACCTATTATGGCAAAGATCGCTTGTCAATACAGCAACAAAGTAATTCTTACTTCAGACAATCCACGCAGCGAAGACCCTGAAGAAATTTTAAACCAGATGCAAAATGGTTTGGATCTGGTTGACAAAAGAAAAGCATTACGCATCAGCGACAGAAAAGAAGCAATACGAACTGTATGCAGCATGGTAAAACCCGGCGACATAATTCTTATTGCAGGCAAGGGCCACGAAAAATACCAGGAAATAAAAGGAGTAAAACACGATTTTGACGATTACCAAATTTTAAAAGACACCATAAAAGACTTGAGTTTATAAGTAATGCTGTACCATTTATACGAATATCTGAGATCGATTGAGGTTAAATTCCCAGGAATGGGATTATTTAATTTCATTTCTTTTCGTGCAGCAATGGCAGCATTTACTTCACTTACGATTACTTTATTGTTCGGAAAAAAAATCATCAATTTCATTAGAAAAAAACAAATAGGTGAAACGATACGCGAGCTAGGATTAAAAGGGCAAAATGAAAAAGCCGGAACTCCAACCATGGGAGGGCTAATAATTCTTGCAGGGATTATTATTCCAACTTTATTATTCGCGAAATTAAATAACGTTTATATCATTCTCTTATTGGTTACAACAGTTTGGTTAGGAACATTAGGTTTTCTGGATGACTACATAAAAGTTTTCAAAAAAAATAAAGAAGGTTTAAAGGGGAAATTTAAAATTGTTGGTCAGGTTGGTGTTGGAATTATTGTTGGAGCCACACTTTATTTTCATCCTCAAGTTGGAATAAAAGAAAAAGAAGCATGGAGTGTTCAAAAAATAGATCCGGCTGGAGGTTACACTCCAACTCAGCGTGTTGCAAAATATGCAAAAGAAACATCTAAATCACTTAAGACCACAATTCCGTTTGTGAAGAACAACGAATTTGATTATGCAACAATTGTAAATGAAGATGGAAACCCGGCAAACTGGAAATGGGGCTGGCTCGTTTTTATTCCAATAGTAATTTTTATTGTAACGGCAGTCTCGAACGGAGCAAACGTAACAGACGGTATAGACGGTTTGGCCGCGGGCACTTCTGCAATAATCGGAACCACTCTTGGAATTCTAGCGTACGTTTCCGGTAACACCATTTTCGCAGATTATCTGAACATCATGTACATTCCGGAGTCCGGAGAGCTGGTTGTTTTTATTGCTGCATTTGTGGGAGCGTGTGTTGGATTCTTATGGTACAACGCTTTTCCGGCACAGGTTTTTATGGGCGACACCGGAAGTCTTGCAATCGGTGGAATTATCGCTGTATTCGCTATTGTTATCCGGAAAGAATTACTCATTCCAATTTTATGCGGAGTGTTTTTTATTGAAAGTATTTCCGTGATCATGCAGGTATATTATTTCAAATATCAGAAAAGAAGAAAAGGAATTGAATTTGCCAAAGCCAATCGCTTATTTAAAATGGCGCCGCTTCACCATCATTATCAAAAAGTAGGATTTCATGAATCTAAAATTGTTTCAAGAATGTGGATCATTGGAATTATGCTGGCAGTATTAAGTATTGCAACATTAAAATTGAGATAGGCTGATGAAACGGTTAGTAATACTTGGAAGTGGTGAAAGCGGAGTTGGTGCAGCAATACTTGCCCAACAAAAAGGTTTTGATGTTTTTGTTTCAGACAGAGGAGAAATTAAAGAAGAATATAAAAAAGTGCTTTTAGAAGA
>JACMLS010000148.1 GCA_014379485.1 Bacteroidia bacterium
TATTGATGCGGTTTATATGAGCGCTGTACAGGTAATGACACAACACGGGGGCTGGCCTTTGAATTGTTTTGCATTGCCCGATGGAAGACCTATTTACGGCGGAACGTATTTTCAGAAACAACAATGGGTAAAAATTTTACAGAACCTTGCAGGGCTTTGGCAAACAAATAAAGATAAAGCGATTGAATATGCAGAAGAATTGAAAAACGGAATGCTGCATTTAGAAAGATTGGAACTGAACGAAGAAACTGCAGATTTTTCAATGGCCATCTTACAAAAATCTGTTAAGAGCTGGAAAAAACATTTTGATACAGAAAAAGGCGGACCTAACCGCGCACCTAAATTTCCGATGCCAAGTAACTGGCTCTATCTTTTGCGTTATGCTTTTTTTACGGGCGACAAAGAAATAAACGAACAGGTGCATCTCACTTTAAAATGCATTGCCAACGGAGGCATTTACGATCACGTTGGCGGAGGATTTTCGAGATACTCTACGGATACAGATTGGAAAGTGCCGCACTTTGAAAAAATGTTGTATGACAATGCACAACTCATTTCGCTTTATGCAGAAGCATATTCTGAAAGCAAGGTTGAACTGTATAAAGAAGTGGTGATTGAAACAATAGAATTTATTGAGCGCGAACTCACTTCTGCTGAGGGAGGATTTTATTCGGCTCTGGATGCCGACAGTGAAGGTGTTGAAGGAAAATTTTATGTGTGGGAAGAAGAAGAGTTAAAATCGCTCATAGACGGAAACGATTATAAACTCTTTTCAGAAATTTTTTCGGTAAACGATACAGGGTATTGGGAGGATGACAATTTTATTTTGCTTAGATCTGTTCCGCTTTCGCAAATTGCATTGGATAATAATTTAACTATTTCTCATCTCAAAGAAAAAATTGCTCTCTGGAAAAAAGTTTTATTAAAGAACAGGGCAAAAAGAATTCGCCCGGGCCTCGACGATAAAATTCTTGCTTCGTGGAATGGGTTAATGATAAAAGCACTGTGCGATGCATATTTTTATCTGGGCGATGAAGTATATTTATCAAAAGCAAAACGCTCTGCAGAATTTTTTGTTTCAACATTTCAGAGATCAGACGGAGGGCTTTTTCACGCATACAAAAACGGAGAAGCGTATATAAACGGGTTCCTGGAAGATTACACGTTTGCAATAGAAGCCTTTATTTCTCTTTTTTCGGTAAGCGGAGAAGAAAAATGGATTGAGCTGGCACAAAAACTCACGAACTATTGCTTTGAAAAATTCTTTCACTCCAATTCAGGCATGTTCTATTTTACTTCGGTTGATGATGCAGAATTAGTGGTGAGAAAGGCTGAGATCTCAGATAATGTAATCGTTGCCTCCAATTCTCAGACGGCGAGAAATCTTTTTACACTTTCGCGCTTAACGGGCAACAGCCAATACAAACTGGCCGCAGAAAAAATGTTAAACAACATAAAACACGAAATAGGCCCTTATCCTTCAGGTTACTCAAACTGGAGTCTGCTGATGCTTGAAATGCTTCAACCCGCCTACGAAGTGTCAATTGTTGGTAAAAATGTTGATGAAATAACCAAATCCTTCCGTAAACATCATCTTCCTAATGCCATCTTTGCTTACAGTACCCGGGTTTCTGAGTTTCCCATTTTCAAAAACAGGTTTGTGGCTGATAAAACGGTCATTTATGTTTGCAGAAACAACAGCTGCAACCTGCCTGTAGAAAGTGTGGAAGAAGCCCTAAAGCAACTGAAAGAGTGAGAAAAAAAAGAATTTGTTTTTTTATTTTAACAGAAAAAAAA
>JACMLS010000149.1 GCA_014379485.1 Bacteroidia bacterium
CCGTAAACAATTTTTCCTGACGGTGTTCTGAATTTAAGTGAATCAGGAAACTTAATACTGTCTGCACTAAAAAGTTCGCCGCTTGCCAAACGGTTGTATTCTTCTTCGTAATACGCTTCGTTATTTTCGCCGTAGGGTTTTTGTATGCAACGCCCCGTAGGCGTATAATAACGTGCAATTGTAAGTCTGATTGCTGAACCGTCTTCAAGATCTAACTGTTCCTGCACAAGGCCTTTTCCAAAACTTCTTCTGCCAATAATAGTTGCACGGTCATTATCTTGTAAAGCACCGGCAACAATTTCGCTGGCAGAAGCAGAGCCTTCATCTACCAAAACAACTACCGGATCATTTTCGAATCCGCCCGTAGAAGTTGATTTGTAGATCTTATCTTTTCGTTTTGATTTTCCTTTTGTATAAACAATCGTATAGCCTTTTGATAAAAATTCATCGCACATATTTACTGCAGCAGGCAATACACCACCGGGATTTCCGCGCAGGTCAAGGATCATTTTTTTCATTCCTTTTTTCTGCAACTCTTCGTAAGCTTTTATAAATTCTTCATAAGTGGTCATTGCAAATTTGCTGATCTTAATATAGCCAACCCCAGGCTGTATCATATAAGAGATATCTACACTGTAAAGCGGAATTTCGCCACGTGTAATGGAAATAGCCAGCAATTCTTTTATTCCGCCTCTTTGTACAGATATTTTTACATCTGTCCCTTTCTTCCCTCTCAGTTTTCCGAATATATCTTTGTTGCTTACTTTTACGCCGGCAACTTTTTTTCCTTCAACAAGAATAATTTTATCGCCGGCCAGTACTCCTGATTTTTCTGCCGGGCCACCTGCTATAGGAGAAACTACTCTTATGGTATCGTTGTAAATATTAAATTCAATTCCCACTCCTTCAAAATTTCCCTGCAAAGGTTCATTCATTTGCTGAAACTCACTTGCAGGAATGTAATCTGAGTGTGGGTCAAGTGTATGCAAAAGAGAGGTCAGTGCTTTTTCTTCAAGTGCTTTTTTATTAATGGTATCAACATACTGATCATAGATATACTCTATTACAGAACCCATTTTTTCTCCCACCTCTACATTACGGTTTACTTTTATTTCTGGTTCTTCTTTAGAAAAACTGAATAAATACCCGATTGCGATTCCGGCAATTAATACAGCGCCAATAATAAGGGGTAAAAAAGGACTGCTTCGTAAAGAAGGCTTTTCGTCTTCGTACATCATAAATTACAATAATTGAATACAAAATTACGTTAATCTCTGAATTATACGTTGAAATGACCGTTAGGGGAGACAAAAATTGCAAAATTTCAAAGATTATTCTGATGAAAAATTTTATCTTTACTTCTCCTTTTAAACCATGAACAAAATCTCGTATAAACTGATTTTTTCTCTGTTGCTTTTTGGAGCCGTTCTTTCCTGTAAAAAGGATAAAAACAATGGCAACTCAAACATACAAAACCAGGCAGTAAATATTGATATATACCCGGCAGACCCGCAGTTTTCAACAACCATAGGCGTTCCAGGCGGCTGGGTTTATCTTACCGGTGGCGTAAAAGGAATTATTGTTTACCGTAAAAGTCAGACTGATTTTGTTGCATATGAAAGAAGCTGCACTTATGATCCTAACACCAATATGCTTTTAAAAGTTCTGTCAGATAATGTTACCGTTAAAGATTCAGCTTGTGGCAGTAAGTTTTTGATTTTGGATGGAAGTGTAACACAAGGCCCGGCCGCCCAATCTCTAAAGGCTTATGGTACAACTTATGATGGCAATCTGCTTCACATCTACAATTAAGCCATTTTAGTTATTCTCATTCAGTACTTTACAACGCTCATTTTCCCAATTTATCGGTAAATTTTGTTGCTTCATCTCATTTTATTACATTTGCTTTTCAATGGACCTTAAAAAGCTTAGAATATTTGTTATTTCAGCAACTGTGTTTTTGCTCGGCTTTGTCATTGCTTTTGATACGCTTTATACTTTTCTTAAAGAAAGTCCTGCTGAGATTGGATACAGCCTGGAAGTAAAAGAAGATGCGAAATCGGAAAAAGAGGCAGAAAAAGAGGCGGAAAAAGAAGGAGAAAAAGATTCAGATGAAGCCGATGAACTTTTTTTCGAGAATTTTTTTCTGAACCTTTCCGAAAAAGTAATTTCACTTAATTACTGTGCTGCGTTTTCTACAGTATCAGTTGATTTCGATTCCTATTTTGCCGAAATAAATCCACCACCACCAAAGTTTTAATTTTTTTTTCAGGATAGTTTAATTGTTCTTTTTTTAAGAACAAAATTATTTCATTCATAAAAAAAATTAAAAATTATGTCATATAAAGATCTTTCCAAAGAAAAGATGTTTTCTTTCGGTGACCTGAGATTTGACCTTAAAGCATCGCTCATTGTATTTGTGGTTGCGGTTCCGCTTTGTCTCGGAATTGCGCTCTCGCAGGGAGTAAGTTTGTTTTCTGGTCTCTTGTCAGGTATTATTGGTGGAATTGTTGTAGGTGCGCTTAGCGGATCGCGGCTCAGTATTTCCGGTCCATCGGCTGCAATAACAACCATTGTTCTGAGTTCTGTTGCAGATCTTGGCTCCTTCAATGCATTTTTGCTTGCGCTTGTTATTGGAGGTGTTTTCCAGATAATTTTCGGAGTTCTGAAAGCCGGAATTATCGGACATTATTTTCCTACCGCCGTAATTAAAGGAATGCTTGCTGCTATCGGGGTCATCCTGATCATGAAACAGCTGCCTCATTTATTAGGATACGATAAGGACCCTGAAGGCAGTTTAAATTTCATAGAAGTGAACGGGGATAATACTTTTTCTGAGCTGATAAACATGGTAAATTTTACCACACCCGGCGCAATGATAATTGGCGGATTTTCAATTGTACTTATGTTTTTGTGGGGAACAAAATGGATCAAAAACAATAAAGTGCTCTCTGCAATTCCCGGCCCCTTATTGGTTGTTGCTACAGCAATAGGATTAAATTTTCTTTTGAAAAATTTTGATCCTATCATTCAAATCAGAAAAGAGCATCTTGTAAATATGCCCGATGTTGGAACCTGGGCAAAATTTACTGCAGAATTACAGTTTCCCGATTTTCATGCAATCACAAGTAAAAAAGTCTGGATCATTGGTTTAATGCTTGGCTTAATATCGAGCCTTTCATCTTTGTTAACCGTTGACGCGATTGACAAGTTAGACCCCCGACATGAGGTAACGCCTACCAACAGAGAGTTAATTGCACAAGGAGTTGGAAATATTGTTTGTGGATTACTCGGGGCAATTCCTGTTTCCTCTGTTATTATCAGGAGCTCGGTAAATATAACTGCAGGGGCGCGTTCGCGGTTTTCTGCAATATTCCATGCCTTGTTATTGGCTGCCGCAGTATTTATAATGCCTGGTATACTTGAAATGATTCCGCTTTCTGCGCTGGCCGCAATTTTAATTGTAATTGGTTTAAGACTGGCAAGGCCTGTTTTGTTCATCAACACATTTAAATCGGGCTGGGATCAGTTCATTCCCTTTATGGTTACGCTGTTGGTAATGTTGTTTACAGATCTGCTGCGTGGTGTGGGTGCCGGAATTTTTGTTTCTATTCTTTTTATTCTCAGGCAGAATTATAAAAATCCTTTTCGTTTATTGGAAGATACTATTGACGGAAGAAAGCATTATTTTATAAGGCTCTCTCAATACGTAACTTTTGTAAACAAAGGAAAATTTATTGAATTCTTCAGAAAAGTAGAACCCGAGTCGCGCGTAGAAATAGACGGTGGAAGATCTGCTTTTATTGACCGCGATGTACTGGAAGCAATTACTGAATTCAAGTACTCAGGAAAACTCAGAAAGATCGACGTAATTCTGGAAGGAATTGAAGAGGTTGAAATTATTTCTGGCCGCAAATAAAATTTTATTATTTATTTTACTCATTGCAGGAAAACCCTGCCTTAAAAATTAATTATATGAAAGACAAAAA
>JACMLS010000150.1 GCA_014379485.1 Bacteroidia bacterium
ATAAAAATCGACAGCCAAAGCAAGGTTGAAATAGATGTTGATTTTCAGTACAGAAAAATGGTCAAAAAAAAGCCTGTTATTTATTTTTATCCCGAAAAGAAAACAGACATAGCTGTTTCATTAGAAATAAAAGGAGAATTCACTTTCACTTATCCTGAATATAAAAACGGGTGGAATTTTTCTGCTGAACCAAACGGAACAATAAATATGAATGGCAAAACTTACAATTACTTGTTTTGGGAAGGGGAATCTGATTTCAGTTATGAAGAAATAAACTCAGAAGAAGGTTACATGGTAGAAAGCGATACTCTTTTAAATTTTTTTGAAAACAGTCTTTCAGCAATGGGGTTGAATACGAAGGAAACACAGGATTTTATTACATTCTGGTATCCCATAATGAAAAAAAATCCCAGAAATTATATACACTTTGTTTTTAATGAAGCGTATAATAGGGATGCAAATTTAAGCGTAACACCAAAGCCAGACAATTCGCTAAGGCTGTTTATGTATTGGGCATTTGCTCCCAACATGGACAAACAGTTAAAAAAACAAAAGTTTCCCGAATTTAAACGCCAGGGTTTCAGCCTGGTTGAATGGGGAGGAGCCGAACTGGAACATGTTTCTTATAAAGTTGACTAATAAATTTCACTAAAAACAAAACAATGAAAAACTATCTGGTACTACTTTTAATCTCTGCCACCTTGTTTTCTTTTGCGGGAGAAACAGATATTGCGCCTCAATATAAAATCACTAAAACTTCTGTTGACAACAAGTTAAAAACCAAAGAAGCGCTCTTTGTTTTTACTTTCAAAGACCCGCTTAAGAAAAAAGTAAATGTTAGAATTGCAATTAAATGTAATGACACTTTAATTCATGCACTACCTGATTCAAATTCAAAATACCCTATTAAAGTAACTCCCGGTAAATTCAAATTTTACTTAGTAACAAGCAGGTGGGAAGAAATAGTAATAGATTCAATAAAAATCGGCAATAAAACTAAAATTGAAATAGAGGTGAATTTTGCAGTGGGAGAAATTGATGCACCAATGAAAAAGCCTGTCATTTATTTTTATCCGGAACAAAAAACAGAGGTGAATGTTTTACTGAACGTAAAAGGAAAACTAACATTTACCTATCCCGAATACAAAAACGGTTGGAATTTTTCTGCAGAACCGGATGGAACAATTAACATGAATGAAAAAAAATACAATTACTTATTTTGGGAAGGGGAAACAAATTTTAAGACGGACGAAATGAAAATGAACGAAGGTTACTTTGTGAAAACTGATAGTCTTTTAAATTTCCTTGAAACAAATCTTTCTGCAATAGGATTAAACTCAAAAGAAAGCCAGGATTTTATTACATATTGGTATCCGCTTATGAAAAAGAATGAGAGAAATTATGTTCACTTTATTTTTAATGAAGAATATAACGGGTACGCCAATTTAACTGTACTACCAAAACCTGATAATGAAATAAGGGTTTTTATGTTGTGGTCAGCTGTTTCAGAAACGCAGGAATTAAATCTCACGAAACAAAAATTTCTGGAATTTAAACGCAAGGGTTTTAGTGTGGTTGAATGGGGAGGAGCGGAATTGAGCAATTTATTTCTAATGAATAAATAAAGAGCGGCCAAAAAGTATGAGACAATTTCTTAAAATCAATTCATTCATTTTGCTCGCTTTTTTTCTCGTTCCTTTTATTTCTCTTTTCTATTTCGATTTTACCAATGAAATTACCCGGCAACTTTGTTTGTGCATCCCATCAACAGTGTCTGCTCTTTGGATTTTTGCGATCAGCTATTGTTTGGATAAGCACAAAAATTCCGGAAGAGTGATCACAGCTATTGTAAGTATTTTACTCTTGCTGGTCATTTTATCTTCCTGGATCACAGCCTACCTTCCTTTTGATCTTGAAATAAACGCCTCTCTTCCCCGCAGTTTTCATTTGCTTAAAATTAAAAGCGGATTAATGTTTGGTGTGGCATTGCTTATGGCATTTAAAATTAAAAAAGTTTTATTTGAGAGAAGTTTGTGGTGGATCTTTGTAGAAATATTTACTTTTCCTATTGGCGTGATTACGCTGACACCCGAAATAAACTCTTTTCTAAACGAAGAAGAAGAAAAATTAAAGAAATAGATCTTACTTTATCCATTTAATTCCATCCCAGGTAAAAACAATATCCGCTTTCTTATTTGCCGAAGGCTTCAGAATGGTTTCTGCAAATTTAAAAACGGCTGTCATGTTTTTCCCGTCACATTTCAGAAGCAAATAGCCGTGAGAATTTAAATCTGTCCACGCAAGATCTTTGTTCTGCTTTAAATACATTTTTTCAAATTCATTCGTCTGCGGAATGGTGTATTCCTCATCATAATTAGCCGAAGTAATACTTGGAACAATAAATTCAGGAATAGTTGGGAGCTGAATTCCTTTATCAGAGTCAGGCCTCGGATTATTATATACAAATGAACTATGAAAATCTCCGGTTACAATAGCCACGTTTCTTGCTGCAGAAACCAACTCAGCAAATTTCTTCTTCTGATACGGATATCCTGACCAGCCGTCCATGTACAACTCACCTTTCTTCCCAAAAAAACAAAGCATATCAGCAAACAAAACCTGGTTACCTATAATCTTCCATTGCCCCTTGTTACTTTTTAATTGATCTGCAACCCAGTTAAACTGTTCTGTGCTGATTATTTTTCTGTTGGTATCATTATAATTAAGATCGCTTTTACCTTTTACCTGTACCGTTCTTCCTTCTACCCGCGTATCAAGCATAATTAAATTTACAAGATCTCCGAATGAGAACGCCCGGTACAATTGCTTATTGTTTTGTTCACGCACCGGCATCCATTCGTAATAAGCTTTGCGCGCCGCATCCAAACGTGTTTGCCAATCTCCTTCATCTGGCTGATGATTGCCTGCTCCGTTTACATAAGCGTTATTGGCAAACTCATGATCGTCCCAAATAACAATAAAAGGATGTTTTGAATGCACGGCCTGTAAATCATTATCCAAACGGTATTGCGCATAACGGGTTCTGTAATCTTCTAACGATACAATTTCTTTATCAGGCAAATGTTTTCTGTTAAGCGAAGAGTTGTTGTAAGTGGTTTGCGAATGCTCGTAAATATAATCGCCCAAATGAACAACAGCATCTAAAGTATCATCGGCCATAAGGCGATATGGATTAAAAAATCCCCAGGCATAATTGCTACAAGAGGCAAATGCGAGCCGTACATTTTCTGTTCTCCCGTCAGCTAAAGTTTTTGTTCTTCCAACAGGAGACCATTTTCCCAATGCACTAAAACGGTAATAATAAAAAGTACCCGGCTTTAAATCCTGAATGTCAATTTTAAGAATGTAATCATTGGAAGAATCAGCTTCTACGTCTTTGTTCTGCACTATCTGAGAAAATTTCTCATCAAGCGCAACCTGTACATTCACTTTAACTTTAGAATAAAAATCAGGACTTATTTTTGTCCAGATAATTACAGCAGTTGGCAGCGGATCTCCGGAAGCAACGCCGTGGTAAAAAGGCGCAAGGTCTTTATTGTAATACGAGGAAAGTCCGTGATGCGGGTACGGAATTTTTTTTTGCTCTTCAGTTTTTTCATTGGTATTCTGCGAACTGCAGGAAATAAAAAACAGTGCGATAAAAAGAAACGGGAAAAAGAATTTAAATTTCATGATGGGAATTTGACATGTAAACTTACGAAAAAGAAAAACAAGCGAGAGAGAAATTATAAAAGGGAATTAATTTTTGGGTGGAAGGATGGAAAGTTGGAAGAATGGGATGCACCACCCAACCTTCCAATCTTCCACCCTTCCAACCAATCGCAAACCCAGCTTGAATTTTCTCATAAGTTCAATTCTTAATGCAGGAAACAGCACGCTTTCCGGCGGATAATTATTTGGAGAAACGCTCTTTTTATCGGTTCAAATTCTTGTGCATTTTAAATTCTCTTTCCTATCTTAGCTTCACAAAAATTAAAAAGCATTTCTATGTCAGCTAAAAAACACTCTCTTAAAGAACGTTTACGTTATAAGTTTGAGAACACATTATCAAAAGGCACAATTGCAATTATTGGCTGGCTGGCCGTTCTTTCATTGCTGATCATTCTTATTTCTGCAACAGTTTTATTTTTTACTAAAATAGGGAACCAAAAAAATATTTTTGAAGCGCTATGGACTTCTCTGATGCGGACTATGGATTCAGGAAACGTTGCGGGTGATGAAGGATGGAGAATGAAAGGAACCATGCTGATTGTTACATTGGGTGGAATTTTTATTGTAAGTACTTTGATCGGTACCATTACCTCGGGAATGGAAAGTAAAATGGAAGAGTTGCGCAAAGGCCGTTCAAAAGTTTTAGAAACCAACCACACACTGGTTTTAGGTTGGAGCAGTAAAGTTTTTTCTATTATTTCTGAATTACTTATTGCGAATGAAAACCAGAAGAGACCCAGAATTGTGATTCTTGCTGACAGAGACAAAGTAGAAATGGAAGATGAAATAAGAAGCAAATTTCCAAAAACAAAAAACACAAAAATTATTTGCAGGAGCGGAAGTCCTCTTGACCTCAACGATCTTGAACTGGTTTCTCCGCATGAGGCACGATCTATAATTATTCTATCGCCAGAAGAAGGAAATTCAGATACACACGTAATAAAATCTATTCTTGCCATTACAAACAATCCCAACCGTAAAGACGGTAAATACCATATTGTTGCTGAGATACGCGACGAAGAAAACATGGAAGCCGCAGAACTGGTAAGTAACAACGAGGCCGTTCTTGTTTTGGCCGGAGACTTGATTGCGCGTGTTACCGCACAAACCTGCAGACAAAGTGGCTTGAGTGTTGTGTACACTGAGCTATTGGATTTTGACGGAGCAGAAATTTATTTTGCAAATGAAAAAACACTTGTCGGTAAGTCTTACAAAGAAGGAGTGAATGCTTTTGAAGACAGCGCTGTCATGGGAATTTTTCATGAGAACGGCGAGGTTTCCATTAATCCACCGGCAGATAAAGTAATTCAGAAAGGCGATCAACTCATTGTAATTTCTGAAGATGATGATACGATTAAACTTTCGGGAATAAAAGATTTTGGAATTAATTCCGGGGCTATAAGCGAACACAAAACAGAAGTTACCCAGAAAGAAAAAACGCTTATTATGGGCTGGAACGAGAGAGGAATTACCATTATAAAAGAATTGGATAATTATGTTGCAGAAGGATCTGAAGTACTTGTGGTGGCAGAAACAGATGAAGCAGAAGAAGCGCTGAAAGACCTGCAATCTTCACTCAAAAAACAAAAACTAACTTTCAGAAGAGGAAATACAAATGCGCGCGCCCTGC
>JACMLS010000151.1 GCA_014379485.1 Bacteroidia bacterium
ATGATTTGTATTTTGCCCACAAATTTTTCCCTTTATACTCATTAGCCAGCGAAATAAATTTTGCGGAATATTTTTTTTCGAATTGTTTTAGTGTGAGTGTTTTTTTTCCGCTCGCAAGTTCTGTTGCACCTTTGTTCCAGTAAATGAACTGAAACATTTCTTCTACGGAGGCATTTTTTTCTTCGTACTGTTTTCTCACATCTTTATCTACGAGATTAATAAAATCTGTTGAAGAAATTTCTATTAACCTGTATTGTGCGCTCTGAAAACCCGATGCAGGAAGCAAAGCCATGCGGTAACGTAAAAACTGTTCTTTCTCCATCCCATCCACCATTATATCAAAACTTTTCGTCAAAGCTTCAAAATAACGGTTGATGCGCATTACTCTTTCCGTAAAAAATTTCGGATCAATTTTTTCTTTCCAGCCTTTGTCTTCACCATTTGCCTGAACATCACGCCCGTTATTAGCGATCTGATCAAACTCATGCAAACACAATTTAAAATACAATTCTGTTATCTGGTGATACCCTATAAAAATCAGCTCATCCGGAAAATCTGTTTTAGGATTTTGCAAAGTCAGCAAAGTATCTACTTGTATATAATCCCAATAAGTTAGATAATTTGAAATAAGAAGCCCGTCAAGATAAGCATCCAGGCTCTGACCCATTGCTTCGTATTTTTCCTGCAGGAGTTTTATTTTATTTTCAGTTTCTGCTGTTGGTTGTGACATAGAATTTTTATTTGTACGAAGATAAGTTATCAAATTAAGAATAAAAAATGACTCTTGTCAAGTTTCAGGTTGTTCGGGTGTTGGCCACCCGAGCTGTGGGAGTTAAGGTTTTTGGTTTTAAAGTTTATTTATGGAAATAGCAAAAATGCGCGTCTTTTTAAAAAGAGAAACATGAAACTTCTTATAAACGAAACTTGCCATGAAAGCTGGGATAAAATGAAAACGCATGGAGACAAGCGATTTTGTGATTCCTGCACAAAATTCGTTCATGATTTTACAGATTACAGCGATGAGATGTTGATCGATTTTTTTAAAAATCACCAAAAAGAAAATGTTTGCGGCAGAATGAGAAAAACACAATTAGACCGGAAACTAATTTTTACAAGGAGAATCAAATCGCGTTTCAATCGTTTCTGGGCAGCAACGATAGGAATTTTTGCATTTTTAAAGAATTCATATTCGCAAAACACAACGGTAAAAAATGAGTGCGGAGTAGAAATGAATCTGATCCAAAATAAAAAAGACACAGCAAAAATAGTTGATGGTAAAATTTTTGAAGGCTGGGTATTAGAAAAAGGAACTGAACACAATGTGCCACACTGCAAAATTTCTATTGATGGAATCGAAAATTCTTTTACCGCAGATGAATTTGGGATGTTTTGCATTGTTTTACCTGATAGTTTAATTAAGAAAAACCTAACTGTAAGATTTGAAGCAAGGGACTTTGCAGGTGACACGATTGAAATTGATTTTCATAAATTTCAGAGGGCCGATGTGATAGTGCATTTGGAGCGGACTGTATTCAGAAAAATCATGTCTTGTGAAGTTCAACACATTGGCGGACTTGTTGCAGTATCTTATGACGAAAAGAATATTTTTGATTTTTCAACCAATTTTTTCAACCTTCCTCAGCGAGGTTTTAACGTAATACGCGATATTAAAGACCGCATCAGAGAAAGTAAAGCACGATAAATTGTTGAACACTGATATCACAGATTTGACTTATTCGCACTGATTTAATATGATGAGTGAGATCCTTTTATCTGTAAAAATCAGTCAAATCTGTGTCATCTGCTTTCCTCTTTGTTTTTTATGGAATTACTCTTGTCGCTCGTCTATTAACCAAAGCCATTGCACATGCGCCTATTAATTTGCATTTTCTCTCCGCTAATAAGCTTTCTTTTTTCTTATGGACAAATCGCTTCATTAAGAGATGCGAGCGGAAAAATTATCAGTAAAGGCGAAAGCGAAGGAATTACTATTCGCTCTTGCTTTAACAAGGGCTTTACATTTACAGTTTGTGATTCTCTTACAAAAGAACCATTGCCATTTGTAACCGCAGCATCCAAAGATAAAACATTTGGTACCTGTACAGACTTTGATGGCAATTTTAAAATGCAAATAATATTTATTGACGGGAAAAAGTATTGTACAAAAGATTTCACACTTTCCTATATAGGATATGAAAGAAAAGAAATTAAATGTGGTTACATTAAGGATACAATTTTTTTGAAAGCAAGTGAATTGCAATTAAAAGAATGCGTTATTGTAAATTATTGCATTAAACCGGTTGTTGATCTTCCAACAAAAATAATCTCACATCAAACAAATTCCGCAAGTCTTCCTGACAGCCCAATTGAAGAAATCACTATAATCATTGATGGAATTCCTAAAGATTATGGAGATGCGACAGGAAGTTTAATTCACATCACCACAAGAAACGATTCACTCTCAACTAAAACTCCGGCTGCAAACCCACAAGAAGAGGTAAAACAAGAATTGAATATGCGAAACTGCAGAAGACCTGTTAATTATTACATTGATGGCGTACGGATTAAAGCAAACGAAAACAAAATCGTTGAACCTGATAAAAAGGATTTAAAACAAATTGAAATTATAACAGGCGGCCTTCCCGGCACTTTCGGAGATTCTCAGACAAATTCCGTTCCGACGAAAAAAGAAAATTAAATCTTATGGAATTTCATTTGGTAAACGTCTTCATATCAAATGAAGCTAAGCATTCCATCTCCCTGTTCTGAAAACTGGAACAATATGTTGCCCAATGAAACGGGACGCTTCTGCAATTCATGCCAGAAATCTGTGGTTGATTTTTCAAAATTTTCTGATGAGCAGTTGCTGGAGTTTTTTACCAAAAAAGAGCCTGCAGAAAATGTATGCGGAAAATTCAGAAACGATCAACTGAACAGAACTGTTTTTATTTCAAAACCTGCTCCCAATTTATATAACAGGTGGCTAGCTCTTGCAATGGGATTTTTTACTATGATAAAAGTTTCTGATGCGCAAACTGAAATTAAAAGAGATGAATCAGGCCTTGTGATGCAGAATAAAAAATCTCAACAGAATATCCGTAGCACAAGATCATCGGGAATTTCAGGAATTGTAATTGATGAAGAAACAAAAGAACCGATTCCCTATGCTGTAATATTCATTGACGGAACTGAAAACGGGACAATGACTGATTTTGAAGGCAAATTCAGATTCGAAAAGGTTTTGCTGATTGGTAACCAAAGAAATAAATTCATTATCAAACATACGGCGTATAAAACCAAAGAAGTTGAATTTGTGACAGCAAATGAAACTGCTCTTATTGCACTTAGCCGCCATGGAATTCTGCTTGAAACAGTAAACGTTGAAAGTTATTCTGTTCCGCTGATAGATGTTACTATTATGGGGGCAACAAGGACTATTGGCAGGGAAGAGATAATGGGTGGAGTGCATAGTACTCACAAATCATCTTTCAAGTCAAGGATGCGGTCTTTCTTCTATAAAATATTTCATCACAGAAAATGGAAAGAGATGAAAAGGAAGGAAGAAAACGAGTAGCAGGTCTAATTAATGAAACCTTAACGGTTATTTCAACTAAGAATACCCGCAAACGTTTTGAAAGAAGGTAACTTAACATTCCAATAAAAAAATGAAGCTCAGCATTCCAACCCCCTGTTCTCAATCGTGGCAACAAATGGAAACTGCCGGCAATAATCGTTTTTGCAATTCATGTAAGAAAAATGTTATTGATTTTACAACGAAATCTGAAAAGGAAATTATTGACTATCTGAAAAACAACTCAGAAAAAGTATGCGGCAAATTTCTTCCATCTCAGTTAAACATAGAACTGGTTTCTTCTTATAAAACTCCCTTTCGGTTTAAACACGCCGCTTCTGTTCTGCTTGCAACTTTTACTTTTTCAGGGATATCATATGCGCAACAACCTCAAAAAAAAGATGAAAACGGTATTGTAGAAAAAAAGAAGGGTACAAACACGATTGAGGAAAAAATTGAAGGACCTATAACTATCAGCGGTACTGTGGTGGACAAAAACACTAAGAATCCGATTCCATTTGCTATCATTTTACTGGCGGGAACTGAGACACACATTGCGTCTGATATAGATGGGAAATTTAAACTACCACTCAACAGTGGTTCGTCAGGATCATTCTCTATGAGGTTTGTTTACGTAGGTTATAGAACAAAAGAAATTATAAATATTACAATTCCGCACAATGAAAACGAAATAAACCTTGAAAACATAGAACTTGAGGAGGCAGATAATCTTGATGTGGTAGGATTACTGATTGCAGACAAACCCAAAAAGAATTTATTTAAAAGAATTTTCTCAAGGAAAAAATGAAACTCAGTATCCATAATCCCTGTTCTGAAAACTGGAACAACATGCTCCCCAACGAAACGGGGCGC
The DNA here is from genome assembly GCA_014379485.1 of Bacteroidia bacterium. Classification (GTDB taxonomy): domain Bacteria; phylum Bacteroidota; class Bacteroidia; order B-17B0; family Aurantibacillaceae; genus AM-1111. Next base: position 4,445 of record JACMLS010000151.1, read on the forward strand.
TTCTGCAACTCCTGCCAGAAATCTGTTGTGGATTTTTCAAAATTTTCTGATGGACAGTTGCTGGAATTTTTCACAAAAAAAGATCCTGAACAAAATGTTTGTGGCAATGTAAGAATTGATCAGTTGAATCGTAATGTAGTTATTTCAAAACCGGTTCCAAATTTTTATAACAGGTGGCTGGCACTGGCCTTTGGTTTTTTTACCATGATAAAAACTTCCAACGCCCAAACCGAAACCAAAAAAGACGAATCGGGTTTGATTGTTCAAAATAAAAATACACCGTTAACCATTCACAGTACAGGATCAGAAGGAATTTCAGGTATTGTGATTGACGAAAAAACAAAAGAGCCTCTGCCTTTTGTTCGCATTGAAATTGCAGGTACAACATCCGGAACAATAACAGACACTGAAGGCCGGTTTAAGCTCGGCGCTGACTTTTTTCGGGAAAAAAAACAAGTGAAACTTGTGATCAGATATATTGGCTACGAAATTAAAGAAATTGAATTGCCATCCGGAAAACTCATTACACCAATTTCGCTAAAAGCACAAGACATTTATCTTGAGGAAGTGAAAGTTATTTCTGTTGTTGACCGCACAACTGTAC
>JACMLS010000152.1 GCA_014379485.1 Bacteroidia bacterium
CAATAAAAGAAAGACCAGCAAGTATGTTTCTCCTCTGAATTTAGTTAAGGAAAGCCAATTTTCTACAGCCCTTTCAGGATTCTTTAAGAGCAGGGATTTTACTTTTGCTCCTTATTATATAGGAAGAAATGCGTTTTCTGCTCTGCGTTTTCAGATTTCTCCTATATAAGGAAAGAAATTTCATAGCAGATCGCTATCCCTGATAAGCGCAGATCTGCATCAGGCAGCATAGTTTCTTCTTTAATGGGTGTACCACAAAAATCCGTTTAACTCTTGGTAAGACGCTAAGAAAGAATTGGGGCGGCTTGCAAAATACCCGTTTCTAAAAAACCTTAGCACCGTTGCGCCTTAGCGAGAAAGAACCATTCGGCAATTTGTCGTACACCCTCTTTAATTAGATTAAAGCGCTTTGGCTTAAAAAAATTATCTTTGCGCTCTATTTTTTAACTATGGAAAATCAAAGAGTTCGCGTACGTTTTGCACCAAGCCCCACAGGTGGTTTACACATGGGTGGTGTACGCACAGCATTGTTCAACTACCTTTTCGCAAAAAAACACGGAGGAGATTTTATTTTACGGATCGAAGATACTGACCAGACCCGCTTTGTAGAGGGCGCAGAAGAATATATCATTAACGCTCTTAAATGGTGCGGCATTGAACCCAACGAAGGAGTTGGTTTTGGAGACGGGCCATATGCACCCTACAGACAAAGTGAAAGAAAAGCATCGGGCATTTACCAGAAGTACGCAGATCAGCTCATAGCATCGGGTCATGCCTATTACGCTTTTGACTCTTCAGAAGAATTAGATGCAATGCGCAAAAGATTAGAAGCTGCAAAGGTTGCCGCACCGCAATACAACGCGGTTACCAGGCAAAATATGCGCAATTCCATTTCTCTTTCAGAAGACGAGGTAAAAAGATTAATGGAAGAAAAGCATCCTTACGTGATCCGTTTAAAAGTTCCGCGTAACGAAGAAATTCGTTTTCACGATATCATTCGTGGCTGGGTAGTGGTAAATTCAGGACAGGTAGATGATAAGGTTTTATTGAAGAGTGATGGAATGCCTACTTATCATTTGGCGCATATTGTTGATGATATTGAAATGAAAATCTCTCACGCAGTGCGCGGCGAAGAATGGTTGCCCTCTGCGCCTGCACATATTTTAATCTACCGTTATTTAGGTCTCGAAGAGAAAATGCCAAAACTTGCGCATTTGCCCTTAATCTTAAATCCTGACGGCCATGGAAAAATTTCTAAACGCGAGGCGCGCTTTCCGGTTTTTCCATTGAGTTGGAGCGATCCCCGTGATAGCTCTTCTTATTTAGGTTATAAGGAAGCGGGATATTATCCGGAAGCATTTATTAACGTGATGGCTTTATTGGGGTGGAACCCCGGAAACAACCAGGAAGTAATGAGTATGGAAGAAATGATCTCCTTATTTTCTTTTGAGCGGGTAAACAAAGCAGGCGCAAAATTCGATCCCGAAAAAACAAAATGGTTTAACCAGCAATACCTGAAAAAGAAAAGTGATGAGGAACTGGCAGAAGTTTTTATTCCGCAAATAGAAAAGAACGGATTTCATCCAGACAAAAAATTTGCAGCAGAGGTTTGCAGGCTTGTAAAAGAGAAAGCGCATTTGTCTGACGAGTTCTGGCCATTAGGCTATTTCTTTTTTATTGCCCCTGACAAATACGACGAGCAGGTGGTTGCAAAAAGATGGAACGCCAACGCTAAAAGTTATTTCGAAAAACTAACTGAAGCCTGGAGCAATGCAACAAATTTCTCTCACACAAACCTTGAAGCAATCTGTAAAGAGGTTGCGGCTGCAAATAACATTAAACCCGGTGAAATAATGCAAATGCTGCGTGTAATGCTTACCGGCGTTGCAGGCGGACCGGCCTTGTTTGAAACGGCACAGCTATTAGGGAAAGAAGAAACGATAAAGAGAATGGAGAGCGCGCTGTCAACCCTTCCTGTTTAGCGTCGCGATTTATCGCGCAACTCTTTTACAAATTGATTTAACATTTTTTTAATCTCTGGCATTCCGCACAGCACAAGCCTTTTCCGCTCATCCATTTATACACCTTTTTATCCCTGAAATACGTGTATTTTTGGGGCCGAAATCAATATGAAAAAATTCTCCCCTCTTCTGGTCCTTATTTTCCTTTTAGCAGGAAAAATTTCTTTCGCACAATTCCCAAATATGGGCGGAGGCGGCAAAATTCCGAGCATTGCAAAAGTGATGGGGAAAATTGTAGATGCCAAAACAAAAAAACCAATTGAATATGCAAGTGTTGCTTTGGTTTGGTTTTCAAAAGACAGTGTAATTACCGGGACGGTTACAAAATCTAACGGAGATTTTAAATTAGAAGGGCTGAGTTTCGGAGCTTTTAGATTGCGCATTAGTTTTATCGGTTATAAAACCTACAACGAAAAATTATTTATTACCGGTAATGCAAATGCCAGCGATTTTGGTCTTGAAAAAGATCTTGGCAATATTGAACTGCAACCTGATGAAACGCTTTTAAAAGAAGTAACTGTTGTGGGAGAAAAGTCTGTACTTGAATTAGGGATAGACAGAAAAATTTACAATGTAGACAAAGATCTTTCTACCAAAGGCGGAACGGGAATTGACGCGATAAAAAATGTGCCGGGCGTTTCTGTTGATGTGGATAATAACGTTACACTCAGAAACCAGGCCGTGGCTATATTGATAAACAACCGCCCCACCACACTTACGCTTCAGCAAATTCCATCTGACCAGATAGACAGAATAGAAGTGATCACAAATCCCTCCGTAAAATACGACGCAAGTTCTACAGGAGGAATTCTGAATGTGATCCTGAAAAAAAACGACAAACCCGGTTATAACGGAATTGCAATGGCAAGCGTTGGTTCGGGTAATCGTTATATGGGAATGACTAACCTTAACGTAAAAGAAGGTAACTGGAATTTTTTCGGAATTTATACTTTTAATTACGGATCAAATACGTCAAGCGGATATACACAAAGGCAAAATGTTACCAACCTGTTTCCCATTGCTTCGTTTGAACAATGGAACAATACTTTAATGACCAATATGTTTCATTTTGCAAGAGCTGGTTTTGATTACAATATCAATAACAGAAATTC
>JACMLS010000153.1 GCA_014379485.1 Bacteroidia bacterium
AACAAAACATAACAACCAATGCTGCGGGGGCAGGATTTCTGATGAAATTAGATCTGTTGCATTTTGGTTCTAAAAAGAAAAACGGGTATTGTTTTGGCAGGATGCTTAATTTAATTTTGGGTCAGGAATATGTTTATCCGTTAGGAATGAATCGTTCAGAGCCTGGGCTGAAACAGAATGGAGAGCTGGCCGGAAAAGTTGGTGTGGGAATGTATAGTTATTGGGGAGGCTCTTCTAAAAAGCATTTGGGCTGGACCATTCATTGGGAATTGTATTATCGCCATGGATTTACTCCTTATTTGAAATCTGATTTTGGAACCGCGGGAAACAATAATTACAAACTCTCCTCAGTTGGCTTAACGTGCAGGGTAATCAGGCACAAAACATATAAGTTTTCTGATATGTGATTTTTCATGAACCGCTTTACTTTTTAAGGAGTTTACCGTCTTTATATTTTTCTGTTTTTAATAATTTTCCTTTGTCAGAATAATATTTCCACTCACCATCTTTAACGGTGCATTTGCCGGTGCAGGGAACACCCATTTGAAAATCGCTGTGCGTAAGCGGATAAACATTTTTGTATTTTCCGCTTACTTTTAATTTTCCATTAGAAAAATATTCTTTGTAAACTCCTATAGGAATATTTATAAAAAAATCGCCTTCTTTTGTGATCCTGTCGTTTTCATTCAGTTCAAAGAGATAGCAGGGCCTGCATTTACGGAGCGGGTTGTTTTTCCATTCTTTTTGAAACAAATTATATTTTACGCTGTCAATTGAAACTCCGTTTGCTTCGTAAATGGTCTTTCCGTTTAGAGTTGAACTGCCAGTTATAACGTTGTGCCATTTAATGGTGTCTGTTTTTGGAACGGGAGCGATCTGGCCATTTGCACTAAAGCAAAAGAAAAAAATTGTAAGAAGAAGAAAATAGCTGGCTCTCATGTTTTTCATATAGCAATAGGTTTATCTTTTTTATTTTAATTTTTGAAGGATAAAATCATTTTTGGGATTGATGTAGCGCGTTCCGGGCTTTTGTATTCCGTTTGAAAGAGAACTTACCTCAGCATTCAGGTAAATAGCAAGTTCGGTAACAGAAACCGATCTGTCGTTATTAAGGTCCGCTTTATTTTTAAGTAATGCCTCTTTAAGTACGTAGGTAAATAAGCCGTTCTGCCATTTGTCACTTTCCAATGAAAACTCTGCGCATTCGCTCGAAGAAATTACATTCATTCCACCGGAAATCCTCACATCGTCAAAAAACTGGTTCATTAAAAATGTTTCATTCTGCATTCCTGTTCCGGTCAGGCTATGGTTTCCTCTGAAAGCTATAGACTTGTTTATTTCGGTCTTGATTTGCTTTATGGTAATTTCATCTTTGTCAATTTCTCCGCTGTGGCAGGCATCCAGCAGCAGCAGCCTGTTAATGGCTTTGCTTCCGTTTAAAATATTTTCGAGATTTTCTATTGGCAGGCTTCCCGTTTCAGGATGCAAAAAATTAGTAGCGCTTGTAGAGAGAAAATATTCCATGTCTTTATTCAGTAATCCATGACCTGCAAAATCAACAACGATTATATCAGCGGCGCCTGCGTTTTTTACAAAGGTTTTAATCTTATCCAAAGCATCAGTTTTAAGATCGTTGCCTGTTATTATAAGTTTATTAAGTTTTATGTTTTCCCGTTTGCAAAGACTGTCAAACACAGCGGCCATATCTTTTACGTCTTTTTCTGCATACTTCAGATTCATGGCTGATTCTGCATAATTATTTGCAGCAAGGCCTATAAAATACAATTCGCCGGCCTTTACCGGATTAAAATTCTCCTGGCAAATAGCAAAATCAAAAGAATGGCTTCTTGTTCCTTTTGAATTGGTGATATAAACAGAAAAATTATTATCTGCCGCAACCAGGTCTGCAGTAATTTTTTTTGTTAGGCTGCCTCCTGTTTCATACCACTTTATTTTTTTTATGAGCGCTCCGTTATTATAAACATAGAGCTCGTTAGCTTCTCTTAGCGGATCAGAAATTGTAATGCTTAATTCGCTTGTTTCTCCAGCAGTGGCCAGAACATTGTCAGATACGTCGTTAATTGTTACAGTATTAAAATTACCAGGTCCTTCAGTTATCCCTGATTTTTTCATGCGTTTTTTCCAGAGTTTATTTAATTTTTCAACCAGGTCTTTAGTTGCGTATCCGAGTCTTTCCAGTATAATATCGGGTCTGTTGTTCATTACCTCCAATTCGTTTCCGGTAATCACAACTCCGTCTTTTTTGAATTTGATCCTTTTTACAATTTCTTTACTTCCATAAAAATATCCATCAGGCGTAGTAAGCAAAAACTGGTCTTCGTAACTGAAAAAAAGCAGTTTAATTATTTCATTTCCGTTTTCAAGATCAAGAAAACGAATGGCGCCGTCTGAACAGCTTGCTATTATGAATTTTTCATCCCATGAAATTTCCATGTCACTGATGGTAAAAGCAAATTGCTGCTGCCAGGTTTCCTTGAATTCCGGATAGCTTGTTTTTTTTAATTTTCCTGACCAGTCTGATGAGAGTAAAACATCTTGTTTTCGGTTAAGAACAAGTTGTAACATTGTCTCCTCGTGAAGAATTATTTCTTTTTGTTCCTTCAGCGCAACTGTGTAGATTTTGACAGTTCCATCTCCAAATCCGCAGATGAGCTGGTTGTTTTTTTCCTGGATAATGCGTATCAGTTCTTTGCGTTTAAAATCTCTTGTAAAAACAAGGCTGTCTTCAAAACTTGCCAGGTCATTTATTTTTGTTCTTTGCAATTGCCCGTCTGCAAGGCCAATGTAAACATAGTTCATGTTTTTTGCATCGTATTCAAATGCCGTTACTGCCGGTGGCGGATATTGTTTATGCGTATGCATGTATAACTTGCATTCCGGTTCTTCCATTTTTTCGGTTATAAAACCAAAACCTGTTCCGTTTGCATGGCTATAGGAATATAAAACGTTTTTAAGATCACCGTCTGCAGTCATTTTATTTAAACCAAAAGCATTGCCCTGGTTCAGTTTTTTAAAAAAAACTTTTTCACCCTTTTCAAGATCCCATTTAATAAGTTCATCATAACTTGCACACAGAGCAAATTTCCCTGAACTATCGTATTGCAAGGCCTCAACATCCATTTCTGCTTCTGCAGTTAATGTTTGCCTTTGAATTTCTTTTGAAAAATCAATACGGGTAAGCGCCGTTCTGTTGTCTACAATTATTTCTGTTTTTTTTGGATTAAGCCTGACTAATTTTGGGGGAGTTACAGAAAGCCAGCTAAGCTTCTGCATAATTCTGTTTTTTTTTAAATTGTATATAGAGACCTGGTTTTTATTTTTTTCCTCAGCAAAAAACAATTCATTATTATCAGAGGGACTGATATGGCAATCATCGAATCGCTTTGGCAGGTATATTTTTCTTTTTACATCT
>JACMLS010000154.1 GCA_014379485.1 Bacteroidia bacterium
AACACTCCGCTCTGGATAGTGCGTGCCGGCTCAGATAAAGTAGATGAGATAAAAGCCGATAAACAACCCATAGGGCAATTTGATTTCAGAAAACCATTTACCAACCACACCTTTGAAATGAATGAGGGAGATTGCATTTATTTACTTTCTGACGGTTACGCAGATCAGTTCGGCGGCCCCGACGGAAAAAAATTCAAATACAAAACTTTAAGAGATATGCTTCTTTCCATTCACAATATGGGAATGGATGAACAGATAAAAATCTTAAGCGACGAGTTTGATAAATGGAAAGGCGACTACGAGCAGATTGATGATGTGTGTATTATTGGGATTAAAATCTGAGGGAAAATCTGTTGCTATTTGGGGAATAGTGAATAGGCAATAGTGAATAGGGAGATTTGTTGGTAGATATCTGTAATCAGTTAATATTTTTAAGTTCAATTCTACCTACATTTAATGCGTCTCAAATTATTTTCTTTGTTTTCCTTATTGATTCTGTTTACAAAGGCTCAGTTTCCGGAATTTATTTCTAATACCAATTCTAACGATAGTTTTAACTCGGCCCTTTTTTCAAAAACTTTTAAAAATTTCGATTTCATTTTAGCGTATAAAATTTACAGCAACGGTAAATACACATACAAACTTTTAGGCAACTCAAATAAGGTTTGGAAAAAAATTGAATTTAGTTTTGATCCCGGGTCAAAAAAAATAAAACAAAAAAAAGAGATCAGTAACCAGTCACAAGATACTTTGAAAAGGATCGTAAGTAAATTTTCAGAAAAAAAGTTCTGGAACCTTGAGAATGATTCTTTAAATATAAAATACTTCATCTTCCCTGATTCTTCCGTAACAGTTGTAAGAATTCAGGATTGTTTTAGCGAAACATTTGAAATTTTCAGCAAAAAATTATTTAGAATAGAAAACGTTGAATGTCCTGATGGCTATTCGGAAGCATTTCCCGGCAACCGCCAACTAAAAACATTCATTGAGTGCCGCGATATCTTTTAAAATCTTGGTAAACTCCCAAACCAAAAACTGCAACCTTCTAACTGACAACCATTAACCAACAACTGACAACCCTTAACTATTTTATCAATTTCATATTAGCCAGCGCGTACCCCCTATTCGCCGCGTTAAAATGCCACCATTCTGTAGGAATTGGCCAGAAGCCGCCTTTGCGCATTGCTTCTCTTAAAATGTTGCGGTTATCAATTTGAGCCTGTGTAATTTTATTTTCTGCCAGCATTTTTAATTCGAGGCGTGGCTGGGCTTCTTCTCCAAAAAAATCAAAAGCTGTTCCCATATCTAATTCTTTGCCGCTTGCGTCAAGAACCGTAAGGTCAGCCGCAGCGCCGTAGTTGTGCATAGAAATACTATCAGGATGCGCCAGGTAATTTATTTTTATGTTGAAAGGCAATTTAAGTGTGTCCCACATCATGCGTTGTATGTGGTGCGGACGTGTTGCATCCCAAATTAGTAAAGAGTAGCCCGGATTTTTTTCTTTGAGCGCCTGCTGTGCCTTCACTAATTTTTTTGCTATTGCCAATGGATAATAGCACTTATTAAAATTTCCGTATAGATTTACTTTCGTAAAATTATTGGTGGTGGCGTACATCAATTTTACTTTTATAGTTGAATCCATTAAACCCACATCTACCAAACTGTCCTGCAAAAAAAGTTTTTCGATAGAAACCCGCGGGCGGTTTTTTACTTTCTGTTTCAAAGGTTGAATGGAAAGGGAATCCTGATTTGATTCAAGTGTTGCTACAGAATTTCCTGAAGTTGAACCTGAACTGCATCCCAAAAAAAAGAGACTTAAAAAAGTTAATATAACAGGTAAAACCTTCATCACTTCTTTTCTGTACTTTTCGTTAAAATTCATAATTTTGAAAATGCAAGCACAAAGATAAGCTCCAATTCCCTAATAAAACAAGCAACTATTAAGCGCCGGCAATTAACTATTAACTGATAACCATTAACTAACTAAACATGTCCTCATTCGATATAACAAACAAGGTAGATCTGCAGCTAATGGACAACGCCATAAACGTTGCCCGCAAAGAGATCGTTAACCGCTTCGATTTCCGTAACAGCAAAACAGAAATTGATTTTAATAAAAAAGACAAGATCATTCACATTCTTACCGAAGATGATATGCGTTTAAAATCTGTCATTGATGTTATTCGCATGAGAATGGTAAAGCAAAAACTCGATCCGTTGATTCTTGACGAAGGAAAAGAACATTACGCCAGCGGAAACATGGTAAAGAAAGACCTTAAACTAAAAGAAGGAATTGATGCCGATGCCGCACGCAAAATCATGAAAGAAATAAAAGACAGTAAATTAAAAGTAAGCGCTCAAAAAATGGACGACATCATTCGTGTTTCTGCCAAAAAATTAGACGACCTGCAGAGAGTGATTGGTTTATGTGAACGCGGAGATTTCGGAATTCCGTTACAGTATGTGAATATGAAATAAACTATTGACTGGAAGGATGGAAGATTGGAAGAATGGGGAGCGAACACCCAATTTTCCATCTTTCCAATCTTCCACCCAACTGAAATCTATTTTCAAAAATTTTATTTTTAATATTTATTCAAATGAAAAAAGCACTTCTTCTTTCTTTTTTGCTTTTAAATTTAATTACAAAATCGCAGCGTCCCACACGTCCTGATACGCTCTGGTCTTTTTCTATTGGGTATGATATTATGATGAACCCTTTGCTGGAAGACAAATTTATTTATTGCGGGGCAGGGAAAGGAAAAATGTTTTGTCTTGAAGCAGAAACAGGAAAAATGAAATGGGAGTTCCAGGGAACTGACGGAAGAAAATCCGGTATTTATCATGGCATAAAAGCAAACGCAGCTTCTGTTTTTTATAATAACGGAAAAAACATGTTTTACTGCCTGAATAAAGAAACCGGAAAAATGAACTGGCAGTTTCCTGCAAGGTTTGACGACGATATTGTTACAAACATTATTCTGACTGATAAATCAGTTATTTTTTCAGGAGTTGATACAAATGTTTACGCTCTTGATCAGATAAACGGTAAAGTCAACTGGAGCTGGTCTAACGGCACTTTTGTATCACCCATAAGCGGAAATGAAAAGTCAATTTTCTTTTTTACAAAAGATAGTTTATTTGTTTGCCTCGACGCTAAAACAGGGAAAGAAAATTGTAAAATTCAATTAAATTCTCTTCCCTCCCTGTCTCGCATTTATGCTTACGAAAACAATGCCGCTTTCATAAACAGAGAGGGAAAACTGGAGGGTGTTGACCTAACTAAGCGCAAACAAACATGGCTCGTTGATCCTTGCAGCAAACCCAAAGGAGAATATTTTGACAGAAGAACATTGTTTGGAAATAATGAACAGGCTTTTGTATTAACCGGCGAAGGAATTAAGACTTTCGATATTAAAAACGGAAAACTTCTTTGGTCATACCCCGGAAATTTTGACTGGTGGCTTGAGCCTTTCTTTTTCGGCAACAAACTCTACATTTACGTGCGAATGGAAAATAAACTGATAGCGCTTGACCTGAAAACAGGAAAAGAATTAATGAAAAAAGGAATTTCAGGTAAATCTTATACGCGCGTTTCTGTTAACGAAAAAATGATCTTTTTAGGAATTGAAGGCAAGTTTTTTGCAATTAAAAATGAATTCTGAAACGCTGTGGTCTGAGGCCGTTTTGATTCTGTCTTCGCGGGACGCTCAGACCGCTACATATGCTAAAACGCATTCACAATTCCGAAATGAATTTTTCCGGACCTGATATCAAGCGGATTGTTGAATTGTTTTCCTAAGGCATAACTCAGCGAAAAAATTCCGGCTTTGGTTTCAAAACTCATGCCCGCTCCTACTCCGTAAGGAATGTCTTTAAGATAACCGCCCACAAAACTTTTTTCGTAAATGGCCGCATCGCTGAATAAAAAAACGGCAGAATTTTCATCGAGCAAATACCTGTACTCAAAAGTTCCTATTGCGTAGGTGCTTGCAAAAATACTTTCTTCGTCAAAACCTCTCAAAGTTTTTAATCCGCCAATACGAAACAATTCGTTTTTAAACACCTGGTCAGAAATTACTGTTGCGGCCTGCGTTCCGAGTTTAATGGTGGCCTTCTTAAAAAGCGGAATGTAACCAAACACTTCCACTTCGCCCTGGTATTGTGATGTGTTTAGTTTTACACCGTTGTAAATTATTTCGTTGAGCTTTGCGTTTTTTTTAATGAGGCGCGAACCGGCAGACCCGTTTAAAGAAAAACTAATTCCTTTGCGCGGATTTAATTTGTAATCTAATTTTTCGTAAAAAAAACCGAGTCCGTATGCGCGTGTGGTTATGTCTGCATAAT
>JACMLS010000017.1 GCA_014379485.1 Bacteroidia bacterium
AGGAACAAAAAATCACCGGGCCACAGCCAAAAGAAAAAATTCGTGATGAAAACGGGCTTGATCCACTTAAAAATGGCGAAGTGAAAAAAGATCAAACTGATGAGCAGATTTACGTTTACACTTCTCAAATGCCTGAATTTCCGGGTGGAATAACTCATCTTTATAAGTTTATTACCGCGAATTTGAAATGGCCAAACGAGCTCTGTGCTGATTTCACCATTTATACCAGGTTTGTGATAGAAAAAGATGGTTCTGTTGAAAAAATAGAAATACAAAAGGGGGTGGCAGGCTTTCCGGAGTATGACCAGGAAGTGATTAGAATCATTAAATTACTCCCCAAATTTGTGCCTGCTCAGATTGAAGGGAAACCTGTGCGTTGTTGGTTTCAGATTCCTGTTAAGTACAAATGCGGCCAATAAAATACAGACCTGTTATAAATTAATTTTTTTTTTCTTGAAACAGCTTCTTAAATTTTAGAGATTAGCTGTATGAAAAAAACAATTCTTTTCTTCTTGTTGGCGCTGACTTCATTAACAAAAGCGCAACTGCCCACTGTTGCACAAGCCCTTTGGCAAGAAGCATGGCTGAACGACTCTAACGCTGTAATGACCTGCAACGCAATTGGTGCACAAACCATTGCAACGCCCGATGGAAATTCTTTTTACGTAAAATGGTTTCCGAATGGGGCAACGCCTGCCAACACCCCTGTAATTGTTACGCTGCACGGGTCAAACGGATTTGCTTTTCATGAGTTAATAAACTGGCACAACCAGGCGCAATTGCATGGCTGCGGAATTATTTCGCTGCAATGGTATCGTGGCCAAAATGCAGTTCAGCCTTACGATTATTTTGACGACAGTGCTTTGCACAATTTTATTGATTCAGCATTAACAGCAATTAATTATCCCTCTGGCAAAGCATTTTTGCATGGCTTTAGTCGCGGTTCTGCGCGTTCTTACGGAATTATTCTCAATGACATTCTCGCAAATAACTATTTCTGTACGGTCTTATCAAATGCAGGCGGAGCAAATCCTCTTTATCCATTGTATGCCCAAATAGATTCAGGAAATTTCGGGGCAAATGTTTACGCAGGAAAACATTGGGCCATGTTTTGCGGTGGGCAAGATCCCACTCCAACAATTTCGGGTTGCCCTGCAATGAACGATTCAAAAACATGGGTAGAAGCAAAAGGAGCAACGGTGGATTTTTTTATACAAGATCCCGCTGCAGATCACGACGGATTTCATTTTGTTCCTGCGTATATTGATTCTGTTCTGAATTATTACCTGGCTTGTTACAGCGGAACAATTTCAGTAAAAGAAGAATCTCTGCAGGAAATAGTTCTTTTCCCAAATCCTACAAATGATCAACTAAGCATTCAGATTCCGCTAAAAGAAAAAATTGAAAGTATTATCATTTATAATTCTATCGGGCAGCTTGTTGAAAAAATCAAAATTGAAACAGTAAATAAAAACACTGAGTTCACATTCAGTACCGCAAATTATAAATCCGGAATTTACTACCTGCTTATAAAAACAGAAACCGGAATTCTGAAAAAAAGTTTCGTAAAGGAATAAAAATCTGGTCGCGTCAGCGATCACCTATTGGTACACCAATAAAAAAAAAGATAACACTGGTCGCGTTAGCGATCACCTATTGGTACACCCATAAAAAAACAGATTGCTTTGGTCGCGTTAGCGATCACCTATTGGTACACCCATAAAAAAACAGATTGCTTTGGTCGCGTTAGCGATTACCTATTGGTACACCCATAAAAAAACAGATTGCTTTGGTCGCGTTAGCTATTACCTATTGGTACACCCATAAAAAAACAGATTGCTTTGGTCGCGTTAGCGATTACCTGAATTGAGGAAAAATCAGACTTTAAAGACCTTTCGCGCAAATGTCAAAAATAAAAGAATAAGAAAAAAGACAGCTCCAAGGAGAAGAAACGAGTTTTTTCCAAACGGAGGTTTGATATGATAGTCAGGAATAACAGGAACAGGAGTG
>JACMLS010000155.1 GCA_014379485.1 Bacteroidia bacterium
AAATATAGCAATGTGTTCTACTGAATCAATTCTTTTTCCCGAAACAGGGTCAATGGATTCAAGTTCTTCTACTTCATCACCGAAAAAAATAATTCTGTATGCATAGTCAGCATAAGCAAGAAAAACATCTACTGTATCACCTTTAACTCTGAAATTGCCACGCTGAAATTCTTCTGTAGTGCGCGAGTAAAGAGAATTTACCAGCTGATGCAAAAATTTTGTGCGGCTTAATTTCTGACCGACTTTAATGTTGATGACATTTTTTTTGAACTCAACCGGATTTCCGATTCCGTAAATGCAGGAAACAGAACTCACCACAATTACATCTGTCCTTCCCGATAAAAGAGCAGAAGTTGCACTCAATCTTAATTTTTCTATCTCATCATTTATGGCCAGATCTTTTTCAATATAAGTATCTGTTGTTGGCAGATAAGCTTCGGGCTGATAATAATCGTAATACGAAACAAAATACTCTACGGAATTTTTTGGAAAGAACTGTTTGAACTCGCTGTACAATTGCGCAGCCAGTGTTTTGTTGTGGCTTAAAACAAGCGTAGGTTTTTGTGTTTGCTGAATTACGTTGGCAACAGTAAAAGTTTTTCCTGATCCGGTAACGCCTAATAAAACCTGGTGTTTAACGCCCTCTTCAATTCCTGCAGTAAGTTGCCTGATCGCTTCTGGCTGATCTCCGGTTGGAACAAATTCTGATGTCAGTTCAAATTGCATGTGCAAATTTAATTAATTGATTGGAGGAAACCGCTTTGTTTTGCCACAGATTTCGCGAATTACCGCAGATTTAAGGCACAGATTATTTTTTGATTTACTTGTTAATTGATACACTCTGTAATTTGTTTTTTTTGATAAAAATGATTGAATATGATTAAATTTACCAACTATGGGTGTTTTAACTTTAGATGAAATAGTAATGGCGAAATGCCTTGGATTCGCGGAGTACGGAATGGGAAATGTTGCCCCTAATCCAATGGTGGGTTGCTTTATAGTGGAAAATCCGCAGAGTGATGACTTAAACGGAGAAATTATTGGTCACGGCTTTCATGAAGAATTCGGAAAGGCGCATGCAGAAGTAAACGCTATAAATTCTGTTATTGACAAATCGCGCTTAGAAAATGCAACGCTCTATGTAAATCTTGAGCCTTGCTGTCACCACGGAAAAACACCTCCCTGTACAGAGCTGATCATTTCAAGCGGAATAAAAAAAGTAGTGATCGGAAACGTAGATTCAAATCCATTGGTGGGTGGGGCAGGAGTGGAGCGATTGAAGAGTGCGGGAATAGAAGTTGTTTCAGGAATATTGAATGAAGAATGCAGAAAACTGAATAAACGCTTTTTTACTTATCACGAAAAAAAGAGACCCTATATAATTCTGAAATGGGCGCAGAGCAAAGACGGATTCATTTCAAAATATCCTGTACCGAAAAACCGGACAGAAAATATGATCACAGGAACAGAATCACAAAAATTAGTTCACGAATGGCGTTCGCATGAAATGGCAATTATGGTGGGAACAAATACCGCTATTGCTGATGATCCGGAACTGACAGTGCGCCTCGCATACGGGAAAAATCCGCTTCGTGTTGTGGTAGACAGAGATCTTCGTATCCCTAAAGGAAACAAGATCTTTAATGCCAATGCAAAAACACTATTGTTTACCCAACAAAGAAATGTTACAGGCTATAATCCGGGAACTGAAATTATTTCTGAATATTTTGATGAGCAGATAGAAGAAAAGATCCTGCAACATTTATGGAAAAAGAAAATTTCTTCACTAATAATTGAAGGCGGACAAATTACTTTAAACCATTTTATAGAAAAAAATCTGTTTGATGAAGCGAGGGTTTTTTATTCTGAAAAAATAGTAGAGACTGGTGTAAAAGCCCCTTTACTTAATTTAAACCATTCAGAAGAAAAAAAAGTGGGTGATGATTTGTTGAAAGTGTTTTATCAGGATTTTTGAAATACATCAGTCAAAATGGTATTAAAAATGCGGCCAGAGGCCGGGTGCTGTTCGTTTCGCGGAACGCTCAACGAGCAGCAGCTTTTTACTGAATGATATTGTATCTCACCAACACCCAGTTTTTATTTTGTCCCAACAATTGTTTCTTTACAATTCCTTTGGAAGCAACATGGTAATAATACGTGGAGTCATTATTTTCTGTAATGTTTTTGGTGTCTTTCATTTTTAAAACGTTCTGATAAGTAGAATCGCCGCAGATCACAGAAGGAAAAAATCCTTTGCAAATTGTTTGTCCCGTATTATCATTGGTAAAAGTTGCTCCTGCCTGAAAACTTCTTGTAAGCAAAATTGTTTTTCCGATTCCGGCTGCTGCTGAAGATTTGTAACGGAAAACGGGATAATAATTGCCGTAAATAATGTAATAACCATGAAAATAATTGAAGTAGTTAAAGGTATCCAATGAACTCTTCATCATTATTGTGAAGTGTTCAAAATTTCCCGTGTATCCTTTATTCATATCAGCAGTTACTTCCTCCATACCTTCAGCAATATCGGTTACATAAACGCTGTCAATTTGCCCCGATAAACTGTCTTTGTAGATCCAATAGGTGCCGGGTTTAAAATAACTCAGGTCTTTTATATCCTGCGGAGCATAAACGGTTCCCCAGTTTTTTACATTGGAATTGGGGTCATCTTTTTTGCAGGAATAGAAAAACAGGAATAAAAGAGAGAAAGAGAAAAAAATAAAGGTCGCAGAAATTTTATGTTTTCTTTGAATCATATTTTGCTGTGGCTAAGAAATTTTTTCAACCATGAATTTTCTAACGGAACTAAAAAATTTTCGATCATTTCTTTTTCTGTTCCGATTGAAAGTTCATAAACCAATGAATGAGAATTCAGGTCACCACTTTTCAGGTACTCAGGAACTTTTGAAGAGTGCATGATCTCAATACGATCATCTTTCTGCACAGCAACCAGTAAACGGTTAAAAAGAGAAAGCTGAAATT
>JACMLS010000156.1 GCA_014379485.1 Bacteroidia bacterium
AAAATAATAGAATTAAAAGCAGTGCAGAATCGGGAACTTTTATTTTAGGAAAAAATTTCATTGTGAGATGTTGTGACAAATGTAGAAGTAAAAATTAAATCAGAAATTTTTTTTTTGGCGAAGTTTACTATTTTGGGGTTAGTAATGAAATTCACATTGTTTTGTTTATAATACCAATTGCAGATAGCGGATTAAGCGGTACTTCCGGGGAGTGATAAAACGAAATAGAATTTGAACTCCTTTGAACTCCGCTTTGATGCACCAGATTGCACTTCCGATAAAAAATCGGGACAGATTTTTTTCGCAGATTAGAAAGGAAATAGAAAAAATAAAAATCTGTGTGCAAAAATCCGTGGCAATGCGTGATCCCGACAAATTTGTCGGGAGTGGCATGAAAAAAGTTTAAGCACCAAATTCCTGCTTGATCCCAAATAGCGCGAATTTTCGCAACTAGGTAAACACTGATAATCATTTATTGCTGCCGACTTGCACTATTATTTATCTGCGCAAATTTGCGCCATTAGCGGCTCTCTTTTTACGGATTATTTTTCAAGAATTTTTATTTCCACTCTCCGGTTTTTGGCCTGGTGTTCTTCAACAGCATCTGTAAACAGTGGTTTGCTGTAACCGTACCCTTTACTTTGTATGCGCGTTTCTGGTACGCCTTTAGAAATAAGGTAGGTCTTTACAGCAAGCGCCCTGTTTCCGCTCAACTCTAAATTAAAAGCTTCGCCTTCGTTGGTTTTACTGGTATAACCCTGAATTTCAATTTTCAGTTTCGGATTATTTTTCATTGCGTTAATGAGCAGATCGAGCGCCGGATAGGAAGTGGTTAACAGATCTGTTTTGTTAGGTGAGAAATAAATATTCTCCAACACAAAACTTTCTCCTCTTTTTATTTTGGTAACACGTACCTCAACCAATCTTTCTTTTGTTTTTCCAATTGCGGTAAGATCTTTTTGTTCTGTGATAATGTAATTGGTATCTGCCAGGTGAATTACAAAAGGTTCGTCTTTTTTTAATTTGGTAGTAAACGCATCTGTTCCCTTTTCAACTGCCAGTTTTTCTTTGGGAGTTTCTTTACTTTTAAAAACAATCTCAACCATTTTAATATCATGCGGAATTCCTTCTGTATAAACAATTGTTCCTTTTAATACCAAAGGCACAACTTCTTCTTTTGTTACTTTCACTTTTACTCTGAAAATATCTTTATTGCTAATATGACCGGAAGTAGAAGCCAAATAAGCGTACTTACTTACGCTGGTATCAGGCATAAAAAAAGCTTCGTTGTAACCCATGTCATTTACCCCTTTGCCTAAATTTTCGGGCGTGCTCCAATTTGTCCAGGTATCATCCAAACGCGTTGTTACAAATACATCTGTAAATCCGTAACCCGGAAAACCATCAGAAGAGAAATACATTTTCTTCATATCCTTAGTAATAAAAGGAGTTATTTCATCTCCTTTGGTATTAAGTGAACTGATCTTTTTTGGCTCAGACCAGGTGCTGCCTTCTTTAAAACTTACGTAAAGATCGCGTCCGGTTGGTTCATATTCTCCGTTACCTTCTATAACCATTACTTTTCCGTTATCAGAAATGCAGGCGTGGCGAATAGTAATGCTGTTGCCTGCGGTAAATTTTATTGTTTTATTATAATCCACATTTCCGCTTCCTTCATTTAAAAAGTTTATACCGCTTCCTGACAACGCTTTCAGATTGTCTTTTTCGCCCGCATAAAAACCTGCACCATCTGGCACGGAAGAAATATATGATGGAGACGAAATACCGGAAGTGACTTTTACTTTTGCTGCTAAACCTGTTTTTGCAGTTGTATCAGCACTACACTTAAACAAAGCAGGGGTTCCTTCATCTGATGAAAAATCGTTTTTAGCATCAAACATCCGTTTGAAATAAAGGCTTTTTCCATCTTTAGAAAGTACGGGACAGGTTTCAAATTTATCAGGGCTGTTTACTCCACCGCTCAAATGTTCCTTTACAAGATCTTTTGCATCTTTTGTAACTTTAATGCTGCCACGATTTTGTTTTACATAAAAATAATCCATCTGCAAATTCATTTTGCTGTTGGTGTACCAGCCAAACCAACGGCCCAGCATTTTAAATTGTTTTTTCTGATACACCAAATTTCCGTTTATGTAAAAAAACATCTGCTTGTCTTTTTGCACAAGTTTAAAAGTGTACCATTTATCCATTATGATCAACTCTGGTTTATAGGTCCAGTTCAGGTAAGGTGTGTTTTGGCCGAAAACTTCTGTACCAATCCTCACCATTCCATCTGGCCTCATTACAAAACCATGAAACATGTTTACAGTTTTAAGTCCGAAGATCATTCCAAACTCAGCAGAGTAAGGATCGTAATCATACGGTTTCATTTTTATTTCAATCTCATAATCCTGTTCATAATCAATAAAGATCCGCTCTGCAATGCACCAGTAATAATTATCTTTACTCTGCTCGCAATACATATAGCCGTCCTTTAAGGTTAGCTTATTTCCCTCCCCATAACTTTCTTTTTCGTTAATGAGTCTGTCGGTAAAATCATTTTTATAAACAAAATCAAGCGTCTGCGAAAAACCGGAGGCCGCAGAACAAAACATTAAAAAACTAAACAACTTTTTCATCTGGTATTATTTTAAAAATATAATTTCAACTCTCCTGTTCTTTGATTGCTCGTCTATATTATCGCCTTTATAAATTGGTTCGTTAAAGCCAAAACCCTTATAAGTGATCCTGCCTTCTTTTATTCCCTCAGCAACCAGGTAATCTTTTACTGCCGATGCCCTGTGCGTGCTTAAGTCTATATTAAATTTTACTCCTTCGTTGTTCATACTCGTGTGGCCGTGAATTTCTATACGAATATCCTTATTATCCTGCATAAATTTCGCCAATTTATCTAATTCAGGAAAGGATGAGGAGAGAATTTCAAATTTATTGGGCTCAAAAGATATATTATGCAAAACGAGCGACTGACCGGCTTCTATGGGATTGAGATTAACGTTGTAATGCAATTCGCGCTCCTCTTCTTTTACCACCACTGTAATGGTGTTTGATAAAATTCCGGATTCCGCAATTACTGTGTACTCGCCGGGTTTCAGTTTTTTAAATTCATACTCGCCTGTTTTTCCAACGGTAGTTGAATCAACAATTTTTTTTGTGAGATTATCAAGCGCTTTTATTTTTGCGCCGGGCTGCGGCAGATCTGTTTTTTTATTGATGACAATTCCTGAAAGTACCCACTCTTTTTTAAGGTTCATTTTCAGTTTAAAAAGATCAAGATTATTCCAGAAACCATTGGTAGATGACATAAAAGCATAGCCACCTTTTTCAGGAATATGAAAATACAGGTCTGCAGCGGGCCCGTTTACAACTGGGCCTAAGTTTTCAGGTTTGCTCCAATTGGTCCAGGTATCATCTAACCTTCTGCTCACAAAAACATCTGAACTTCCGTAACCGGGATGGCCGTTGGAAGAAAAATACAGCGTTTTATCGTCGGGCATTAAGAACGGGCATTCATCATCGCCAAAAGAATTTATTACCGGACCAAGTTTTACTGGTTTGGAGTAAGTGGAATCTCCGGTTTTAAAAACAGCGTAAAGATCCATTTGCAAAACTGCATCGTCGCGATTATCGCAAGCGTAAATAAAAACTTTTTTGCCTTGAGAAAAACAGCCGTTATTAAAATAAAGATTTTGCCACACGCTTTTTTCATCTATTAAACCAGAAACAATTTCTGACTCGCCGGGTGTTTGCTTTAATATCCGTTTGGGCCAGGCAAATTCTGTTCCGGTATATTTAAAACAATACACACTGCGTTGCTGTGCATGATCATTTTTTGTGATCTGCACATTTGCAAAAACGTATTCTCCATTCTCAGGCACAGAAACTAACTGATCATGATGTATGCCGTTAAAATTTGTCTGGTAAGAAAAAAAGTCACCTGCATTTCCATCCTTATCAAGGCTTGCCTTACATAAACTTCTTCTTTCTTCTGCCACTTTTGCCCTGTTCATTATTGCCTGCGTAAAATAAATTGTTTTTCCGTCTTTGGCAACCATTGGATTTATTTCATTAGAAGATTTATCTAAATTTAGTTTCAATACTTCTTTAGCCAGAAAATCTTTTGAAGAAGCAGCTGTTGTAATTTTTCCGAGATCCTGTTTCAGGTACAAGTAAGAGGCTTCCATATTTGTACCTACGTTGTAACCTATTCTGCTGCCAAACAAATTCAGTTTTTTGCAGCTGTGTTTTTTTATTCCGTTTAAAAAAAACTCGGTAATTCCTTCTGCCTGTTTTATTTTAAATTTTATTTTTCCGCTAAATTCTTCGGGTTTCAATCCCGAAGAAGTCCAATCTATAACAGAAATATATTCGCCGGCTTTTACCTGGTAAATTTTAAACTGATTTTTTTCGTTAATAACAAAAACGTTGGTGGTGTTTGCAGCTTTATAACCCCAGGTAAGCCCGAATTTGCCTGCTTTACCCGTTTTAAATTCGGCCATGATCTCAGATTCAAGAATAAACTGTTTATCTTCATCTATAGGCGCAAACTCTGTAGAGAAAAACGGAAGATTCTCATTGTCCAAAACAAAATTCATATCGCCATTATCCATCCAGGTGCGGCTGTAATCTGTTTTAATTTCTTCGGTATTTAAAAGTTTGTTATCGTAATCGTTTTTATAGCTGAACGGCAGGGTTTGAGAAAACCCAAAAGAAAAAATAAAAAACGCGGGTATGTAGAGGAAGGATCTTTTCACAAAAAAAATTACATTAAACCAGGAGGCAACATGCCCATGGTTGCATCTTTCATTTCTGTTTCATTTAAAACTTCGGCTTGTTCTAATGCACGGTTTATAGCCACAACCAATTGCTCTTCCAGTTCTTCAGCATCTGCATGCTGAATTTCTTTTGCAATGTGTATTGATTTTATTTTTTTATTTCCGTTTGCAATTACTCTTATTGCGCCACCAGCAGCATTTTCTGTAACGGTCATGGTCTCGAGTTTTGCTTTTATCTCGTCCATTTTCTGCTTCATTTGCTGAAGCTGCTCCATCATATCTCCTAACATAATTGGTTCTGTTTTTTTAATTAAGCTCTTGTTTTACCCGCCTTTTCAAAGGCCTGATTTTTAAAGTTTAAATTTAAGCTAAAGCACGGTTTTAACAAATTCCGCTTATCTTTATTCCTCTGCAATTTAACAAGTTTTAGGCCGAAAAACGGGGCCGATTAACATTTGTCTGTTAATAACGTAAGAAATTGTGGAAAGGGACTCCTCTCTCACTTGTTAATTTTGTGTTGATAACCTAAAATGCGCAGATTAAGGAACATATTGTTTTTAGTGTCCTTTTCAGGAGGAAGTTTTTTTGCCCAGCCCGGCGAAAGAAAAAATACACCGGAAGATTATATAAGTAAATACAAAGAGGACGCAATAATACAAATGCATTTATATGGTATACCAGCCAGCATTACTTTGGCGCAGGGCATGCTTGAATCCGGCAACGGAAATTCTGCCCTTTCGGTTTATGCAAATAATCATTTCGGAATTAAATGCCATAAAGAGTGGACAGGAGAATCGTATATAATGGATGATGATGCCTCTAACGAATGTTTCAGGAAATACGGA
>JACMLS010000157.1 GCA_014379485.1 Bacteroidia bacterium
AACTTTTCATTCAAAATTTTGCATTTATCTTTACATAAGTACATGACAGATAAAAACCGGAAATTCTTTTTCTTTTCAATTAAGATCCTTGTTGGCGTGGCCTTAACATGGGTTTTATTTGTAAAATTATATAAGGAAGGAGAGAAGATAGATGTAGAACTTTACAAAAAAAAATTTTCTGAAACATCTGTAATTCTGTTATTGCTGTTTTCATTATTGCTGATGCCGGTAAACTGGATTATTGAAAGTGTAAAATGGAAAATGATCATATCAAACTGCCTCGAAAAGATGAGTTTAAGAACGGCCATTAAATCTGTTTTTACGGGCGTAGCTTTTGGCAACCTGGCCCCCGGCAGGGCAACCGAATTTGCCGGAAAAATTCTTTTTGTTTCAGAAAAAAACCGGCTCAGCGCATCTTTTTTACATTTTGTTTCAGGCAGCTCGCAGTTAATGATCACTATTGTATTCGGGAGTTTTGCTTTTATGTTCTCTTCTTTTCAGTTTCCGGGAAGTGTAATTTTCTTTTATGTATTCGCTTTTTTACTTTCATTACTTTTTATTTTTCTCTGCTTTTTGTTTTTAAATCCGCACAAAGTCTTTTCCTTTTTACAGAAATTCCGTTTCTTCAATAAGTATGCCTCCGGAAAAATTGAAGTTCCCAGACCCGTGCTTAAAAAACTATTCGCATTATCATTATTAAGGCACCTCGTTTTTTCATTGCAGTATTTTCTCATCATTAAATGTTTTTTTATTTGCGACGATACTTTTTTTATTTTTAACGGAATATTTTTGTCTTACCTCGTTATGGCAGTTGTTCCTATGTTTGGCCCCATAGAAGCTTTAATGCGCGGAGGAATTGGCATACTTGTTTTTTCTTCTGTAGAACCAGTTAACATGAATGTTTTTGTTTCATCTACCATGATCTGGATCATTAATATTTTAATTCCAACAGCAATTGGTTTTTTCTTTTTTCTCTTCAAAAAATTTACAAACCCTCCGGAAACAAAAACCGCCTGATAACACTTTATTACATACTCTTTGCACTTATTTTTATTTATGGAATAATTTCAATTGTTCCTGGTCTCACATGGTTCTTCTCAAATAATAATAAAAAACCCGGTAATACCCCGTTGCCCTTTGTTTCCATTATCATTCCTTGCCGTAACGAAGAAAAAAATATCGGACCTTGTCTCCTTTCAATAGCCAGGCAAAAATTTCCTTTTTCTCAATACGAAATAATAGTGGTTGATGATTGCTCTGAAGATGATACGCTGAATGAAGCAAAAAAATTCTGCGCTCAGCATCCGCAAATCTCCGTGCGTATTGTTGAACTGAAAGAAAACCACCGGGCAAAAAAAGGGGCGCTTACTGCCGGCATAAATGTTGCAGCCGGCGAGCTAATTATTACCCGCGACGCTGATAGTTTTTCTGAAAACGAAAACTGGCTTTCATCTTTGACTAAAGAATTTGAAAATGAAAAAACGGCAATGGTTTGCGCGCCTGTTTTTATTAATTCTGCAAGCGGATTTCTTGAGCAGTTTCAGTTGTGCGAGAATTTTATATTACAGGTAATTGGAGGCGGATGCACGCTTTTAGGTTTTCCGTTTTTGTGTAATGGAGCCAACCTTGCTTTCAGAAAAAAACTATTTTATGAAGTAAAAGGTTATGAGGGAAATTTTGAAACCTTGTCTGGCGACGATATTTTTTTGCTGAAAAAATTCAGAAATAAATTCAGAAATGGAATTGCTTACGCTAATTCTGCAGAAGCAGCAGTAACGGTAAATCCGGAATTAAGCCTTACCGCACTGCTTGCACAAAAACTGAGGTGGTCGGGCAAATTCTTTAAAACGCTTGAGCCAACAGGCTTTTTAACCGCCCTTTCGGTTTTTGGTATCAACCTTTTATTTCTGTTTTTAACCGCTTGGTCTTTTGTTTTTGGGCTGTGGTATAAATATTTGATTTTAGGCATTTTAATAAAGTGGTTAATTGATTTTTTGTTGTTATTTTTAGCCTCCTCACGTTTTAGGGTTTGGTCCTGGCTTTACTGGTTCATACCCCTTCAGGTGATGAATACAGTTTATTCGGTAATAATTCCTTTTGCGGTTTTAGTTTCAAAACCAATGTGGAAAGGAAGAAAAACCTGAGTTTTGGCAGAAAATAAAGAAAATAGTATAGGGTCCGGATTCAATGAAACTTCTCTTACAACGGGAGGTCCGAAAAACACGGGTAAAAAAAAATCTGCAAAAGAAAAACCCCGTTCACTTAGCGCCCTTGCCTGGAGAAGACTTAAAAAGAACAAGCTTTCTATGTTTGGTCTTACAGTTATTATTATTTTCACTTTAATCTCAATTCTTGGTTATCTCATTACGCCAGATCCAACACCAAATGCTAATGACATGAAACCTGAGCTTCAGTTAAAACCTCCGGGTTTTTCTATAGATATGCTTAAGATCAGAAAAGATGAAGAATCGCATAAAACAAACTTTGTAGATGTTATGATCAATGGCGAAACGCCTGATTACGATACAGAGCCCATTAACGATTATAAGTTTGTTGATAATGATATTAACGTGACTTTATATACCGGCGATGTGTACAGCACTAAACATGCAAAAAGGGGTGCCATTACAAAAGTTTATAACCTTGCCGAGGTGGTTTATGCCACTAATAAATCCTCAATAAAAAGCGATGTTGCTAACGGAGTAATTGAATTTTTTGATATCAGCACCAATCAGACCGTAAAAAAAACAACAAAAGAATTACAAGAGATTATTAAAAAAGAAAATATCATTCCCAAAAAATATTATCTCGGTACAGATAAATCAGGCAGAGACATGCTGAGCCGTATTCTTATCGGTACCCGCATTTCACTTTCTGTTGGTTTAATTTCTGTACTTATCTCCGTTTTTCTTGGTGTATTATTCGGATCGCTGGCCGGCTTTTTCAGAGGTTGGTTAGACGATGTAATTATGTGGCTCATTAACGTTGTTTGGTCAATACCAACACTGCTGCTGGTTATTGCCATTACTTTTATTCTGGGCAAAGGTTTCTGGCAGGTGTTTGTTGCGGTGGGGCTTACTATGTGGGTAGAAGCAGCCCGCATTGTGCGCGGCCAGGTAATGAGTATTCGCGAAAAAGAATACGTGGAGGCGGGGCGTGCCCTCGGGTTTAAAAATTTCAGAATTATCATGAAACACGTTTTACCCAATGTATTCGGACAGGTGATCGTTATTTCTGCTTCTAATTTTGCTTCGGCAATTATTACAGAAGCCAGTTTAAGTTTTTTGGGAATAGGAGCACAGCCACCAATGGTTTCCTGGGGCAAAATGATCTCAGACCACAGTCATTATATAGATAATCCTTCAAGCGCCTATCTTCCAATAGTGCCCGGGCTTGCCATCATGTTACTCGTTCTGGCATTTTTATTGCTTGGAAATGGTTTAAGGGATGCGGTAGACTCTAAATCAACCAATAGTAACGCTATGATGGGGTAGGTTTTCCCCAATGAAAAACCTGCCGAAG
>JACMLS010000158.1 GCA_014379485.1 Bacteroidia bacterium
ATCTTGATAAAGCTAATTCTACAAAGAAAAAAGAGTTTATAGATATGGCAAAAGTAAGTTGCTTTAAAGTGCTTGACCGCGATTCTCTGAACGGTGACGCAAATTTTAAACTTGCCACCATTTATTATAACAACGGAGCAAACATTATTATGAAAACCATGACTTTAGATACACCAATAGATAGTATTCCTATCTACGAAGAAATGGCCAATAAATTATTCTTACAATCTTTGCCGTTTATGCAAAGGGCATTTAAATCAAAACCGCATTGCCCCAAAATCATTGAAGGCCTGATGGGAATTTATTACTCCCTGAACGATGAGGAGAATTTTAAAAAATACAAAGCCCTATTTGATAAACTTACAGAAGACATACAAAAAGGATTAATTAAAGAAGATTGTATCTAGCAGAATTCCCTTCTTATATGCGCAACAAACCTGCGTAAATCTGTGGCAAACGTGTAGTCTTAAGGCTTTTTTATAATTCTTGCAGAATCCGCCAAATTTTCTTTAAATTAGGTTCCAAATTCCTTTATGGCATTTCACTTTACAATTGGCAGAAAATTAGGTTCCGGTTTCGGAATTTTAATTGTTCTTACCGTTGTAGCTTTTATTCTTACAAACGTTACCATTAACGAGAGTAAAAAAAAGACCAATGACCTTGTAAACATTACCAACCCAAGTGTTACAGCGCTCGAAGAATTTAACCTTGGTTTACAGGAGTCAAAAACACTCATAACAAAATGGAAACACATACAGTCTAACGAAAAAGAAGCGTTTAAAGACAGTTTGCGTCAGCTCATCTCTCATGAGTTTCCG
Organism: Bacteroidia bacterium; assembly: GCA_014379485.1. Classification (GTDB taxonomy): domain Bacteria; phylum Bacteroidota; class Bacteroidia; order B-17B0; family Aurantibacillaceae; genus AM-1111. The sequence continues at coordinate 819 of JACMLS010000158.1, forward strand.
AAATTAATTGGCGGGATGGATTCGCTTAAAATTCACTGGGCTCCTGATGATCAGAAAACATTTGATACTATTTTGGTTTCAACAAAAGCTCTTTTTGAATACTACCGTCTTGAAATTATGGACCGGCTGGTGGGATGGGATAATTATGAAGATGATCAGAACGTTTTTTTAACGAATGATGCCCTTGACCAGATAAACGTAGATGTAGAAAAGATCTTTGTAAAACTTGCAAGTCTTATAAAAAATCAAAATGCGCATGCGGCAGATACTAAAAAACAAATGTTCAAATCATTTAACCTTTTACAACTGATAGTAAAATGGCTGGGCTTGACTTTGGTTGTCGGTGGAATTCTAATTGCATTTTTTACTGTAAGATCTATTGTAAAACCTGTAAAAAAACTAAAGGGCCAGCTGCAATCCATGAGTCTTGGAATTTTGCCCGAAGAAAGGATGCGCCGTCGTGGAGACGAGATTGGTGATATGAACATGGCCTTGAATGAACTGGTAGAGTCTATGGAACGCACCACAGAATTTGCAAGGCAGGTAGGTTCCGGGAATTTTGAATCGTATTTTAAACCTTTGAGCGAGCACGATACTTTAGGCCACGCGCTTTTAGGAATGAGAAGTGATCTGCGCGAAACAGAGAGAATTCTCGAGCAAAAAGTAATTGAGCGTACAGAAGAAGTAGTAAGGCAAAAAGAAGAAATTGTAAGTAAAAACGAAGAACTCGAAATTATTTACAAGCACGTAACAGACTCTATACGCTACGCAAAAAGAATTCAGGAAGCTATTTTACCGCCAGATTCTTTGGTGAAAAAACTTTTACCCGAATCTTTTATCTTATACAAGCCAAAAGATATTGTAAGCGGAGATTTTTATTGGGTAGCAGAAAAAGAAGGCAAAGTATTTTTTGCAGCAGTAGACTGTACAGGACATGGTGTTCCAGGTGCTTTTATGAGTATTGTGGGCTATAATTTATTAAAAGAGATCATTTCAAGTCAGGTTCCGCATACGCCTGCCAGCATAATGGATAAAATGAAAACCGGTGTAAGCGCAACGCTGCATCATGGCCAGTCTGAAGACAACAATGCAAAAGACGGCATGGATATGAGCATGTGCAGCATTGATTTCGAAAAAATGGAATGTCATTTTGCAGGCGCATTCAATCCTATGTATTTAATTCGTAACGGAACATTACAACAATTTCACGCAGATAAATTTCCGGTTGGTTTGCAAGACGGCACAGAAAATCAGCGTTTCTCAGACAATGTAATTCAACTGCAAAAAGGCGATATGATCTACGTTTTTTCTGATGGCTACGCAGATCAGTTCGGCGGCCCCCGCGGCAAAAAATTCATGGTCTCTCATTTTCGCGAACTTTTATTAAAAGCGCAAACACTAAGTGTAAGCGAACAAAAAGAATTTTTATTCAAAACGATAGAAGACTGGAGAGGGGAACTGGAGCAGGTTGATGACATTTTGGTGATTGGTGTAAGAGTTTAGTTAATAGTTAATTCTATCGCACCTCCCGATAGCTATCGGGACTTATATCTTACGTTCTTATATCTTATATCCGACCGAAATTTCATTTTTTTAATCTAAATCAAATGACCAGCAAAGAAATTTTAAAAGACCTAAAAGCTAACGGCATTGAGTCTTATAAAAACACTCTCCTAAAGCACGGAGCAAAAGAACCTTTTTATGGCGTGAAGATCGAATACATGAAAAGTGCCTTTGTAAAAAAAATAAAAAAGAACCACGAACTTTCTCTGGAGTTGTATGACAGCGGAATTTCTGACGCTATGTATCTTGCCGGTTTAATTGCAGATGAAAAGAAGATCACAAAAAAACAATTGCGGCATTGGGCGGATAAGGCACACTGGCATATGATGGCTGAGTACACTGTTCCGTGGATCGCCGCTGAGAGTCCTTACGGCTGGGAATTGGGTTTAGAGTGGATCAAATCTAAAAAAGAATTAGTTGCTTGTGCCGGCTGGTGCGCACTTTCAAATGTTATTATGCTGAAAGATGACAAAGACCTTGACTTGAAGAAAATAAAATCGTTTTTGGAGGATATAGAAAAGAACATTCACAAAGCACCTAACCGCGTGCGTTATACAATGAACGGGTTTGTAATTGCTGTGGGATGTTATATTACATCATTAACAGCCACAGCACTTGCAACAGCTAAAGCAATTGGACCTGTTAAAGTTGAAATGGGTGGCACCGCCTGCAAAGTTCCATCTGTACCTGAGTACGTAAGCAAATTAAAAGCGAGGGGAAGTTTGGGGAAGAAGAAAAAGATGGCGAGGTGCTGATTTGATTACATGCAATTCACTATAATGAATAAAATCATTTTTCTTTTTGTCTGCACTTCTTTTTTCCAAGGAGGAATAAAAGATTTTATCTTCTCAACCAATCAAATCAAATCTGACAATCGCTTTGACATAACGTCGGCTGTAGCTGTAGAAAAAGAATGCTTTGGTCTTGTAAAGACTTACAAAAAAGGTTTTTTTGGACATTACTACTTCCTTAATAGAAAATTAATGA
>JACMLS010000159.1 GCA_014379485.1 Bacteroidia bacterium
AGTATTGAGTTGAGTTAACATTGTTGTTTGAATTGTATCTGTAATAACAAAGCAGTTATTTGTATCAATATAATGCAGCCAAACATTCCCGGCAACGCTAACAATTATTTGTTGTGTGGTATCGGCATTCGGAAACCATTGATACGATTGGCCTGCGGGGCCTGACAAAATTACGCTGTCGCCAAAACAAATAAATTGCGACCCGCTGATTGTTGTATTGAGCAAATAGTAATTTACATTAATGGAGTTAGAAGTTGCAGAATCTGTGCCCGCTGTGTTTTTAACTTTAACCCAATATGAACCTGCCGAAACAGTAATGCTTTGCGCCGAAGATCCGTTTGACCATTCGTAACTATATCCGGCAGCCGCGGTAAGTACTGCCGAATCTCCGGGACAAATTAGAGCTGGAGTCTGTGTAATTTCTACTGAAGGTAGTAATCTGCATAGACTATCTAATTTTAAAATATATTCGTTTCCGTTTGTTGATCCGCAAATAATATAGCCCCCGTCAGCGCATTGTCTTATCATATTTCCGCCGGCAGTGCCGCTTCCTGAATAAACTTTTGTCCAGAGCGAATCACCGTTTTGATTCATACGCAAAAGATATATGCTGTTTTGGTAATTTATCATTGCAATTAAACCGTTTCCGGAGGCAGGAGCCAGACCGTTTACGTATGGTTGATTGGGCCAGGAAATTGCTTTACTCCAAATAGAACCTAAACTTGTATTAAGTTTTGCGATGTATGGAAAAACTCCTGAGCCGTTATCAGGCGAATGATTTGCAGAAATAAAATAATTTCCATCTGTACACATGGTACACGATGGCGACGAATAACAAGAGCTTCCGCCTGCAAATGTATCTGGCACAACATAAGTTCCTGCCGGCGCACCTGTAATACCAAAGCGTTGAAATTTAGGCATACTTGCACCTGTAGCATTGTATGTGCCTGCAATTATTCGCTGACTTTGGTCTTCCATAAGTGCATCCTGCCGCACACTACCCGAAGAAAAAAGTGTAGACCATTGTGTTGTAAAATTCTGATTGCGTTTGTTTACATAGGTATCAACAGAGCCAGCGCCCATACCAATTGCTGAGCAGGCAATGTAAGCCGAATCTGCAGTAGACATTACAGCGGTTACACCAATACTGCCTGAATTACCCATCTGGTAAGTTGTATGGGTAATCTCATTTCCGTTTGCATTTAATTGCATAGAAAAATTATAGGTGTCAAATGAAGGATTAACCGCATAACCGCCTATAATGTAGCCGCCTGTTTTATCGGGTGCAGAACTGTAAGTAGTTTGAGAAAGGTATCCTGCTACGGGTGGATGAATTTTCCAAATGGTATTTCCGTAAGCATCTAAAAGAAAAACGCTGTCAAGTGTTGTAATAAAATTTCCGGAAACTGTTTCTTCAATTGTTTTTACGCTGCCAGTCTGAAAAATTCTTTCCCAGGTTATTTGGGCTGTTGAAGAAGCCGCAACTAAAATTGCAATGGCCAATAAAACCGGTTTTGTTTTCATAGTACCGGCAAAAGTAAGGAACTATTTTATTTAGCCGGCATTTTATAAAAATTCTGTTGCTTACCACCCGTTTTTTCAATTAGTGGTAAGTTTTTCACAATGAAATGAGGGACAGTTGCCAAACTTGTTTTGGGGAGGATTTGAAGATGTTAAGGGAAGTAATAAGAAAGATAGAAAGTAAGATTGCCAATTAAAAAACTTACAAGGTTCTTTGTTTGTATCGTCCTTTAAAGCCAGGAATGGATTGGATGTTGCTGCAATATTTTAAGCTTAATACAGAAATAGTTTTTGTTATGTGAAATTTGTTGAAATCTGCCATGACGGCGATTTATATTTCCAGGTGGTATTAACTATTTACAAGTAAATTAAAAGTTTTCATTTTATTGTAAAGTGTTTTTCTGTCAATATTCAG
>JACMLS010000160.1 GCA_014379485.1 Bacteroidia bacterium
GCAAACGGATGCAGCACAACTGCAACGGTCACATTAACACAACCACCATTATTAACAGCCACTGCTGTTTCAACACCGGTATTGTGTAACGGCGGAACAACAGGAACCGCAACAGTAGCTGCTTCAGGCGGAACTCCGGGTTACACTTACTCATGGGCACCTTCAGGTGGAACAGGTGTAACAGCAAGCAACCTGGCAGCAGGCACATATACATGCACCGTTACAGATGCAAACAGTTGTACAACTACCAACACAGTTATTGTTACAAACACAAACGGTCCTACTGCCACTGCAAGTGTTAACTCACCCTTGTGTGCAGGTTGGATAGTTAATCTTTCTTCGTCAGGCGGAGCTACATATAGCTGGACCGGCCCGGGTGGTTTTACTTCTACTCTTCAGAACCCTGTCATTTCTCCCGGCACTGTTGCATCAAGCGGAATTTATTCAGTTACAGTAACAGATGCGGGAGGTTGTACAAATACAACAACAGTTTCTGTTGTTGTTAATCCAATGCCAATTGTGGGTATGACGTTTGCAGCAAACGATACAATTACTTTAGGACAAAGTGTAACCCTTACAGCAAGCGGCGCTGCGGGTTATGTCTGGGATAATGCTTCAACAGCAACATCAATAATTGTTTCGCCAACAGCTACCGGAGATTTTACTTATTGCGTTTACGGAACAACTGCCGGTTGTATTGACTCACAATGTGTGGATATACACGTAAAGAAACTGGATTGCGGAGAATTGTTTTTTCCTAATGCATTCTCTCCAAACGGAGATCACGCAAACGATGAACTCTGTGTTTACGGAGCACAGTGTATAACTGTATTTCAGCTCTACATTTTTGACCGTTGGGGTGAGAAGGTGTTTGAAAGTACGGACCCCGCATTTTGCTGGGACGGGACATATAAAGGAAAAGCATTGAACGCCGGAATCTATGCCTACTATCTCAATGCCTCAGTCACAGGTACAGCAGATCCTATTATTAAAAAAGGAAACGTAAGCCTTGTAAAATAAAATTTGAAAACCTCCTCCCTAAAAGAGTTAAAATGAAAGCAAAAAATAAAAAATTCACAGTAATAGGCGTTTTAAGTTTAACCGCCCTGTGTATGTTTGGCCAGGATGTGCATTTCTCACAAATGCAATTTGCGCCTATGATGCTTAATCCCGCATTAGCCGGAGCAAACTACGCCAACCAAGGCACCCTCGTTTACCGTGATCAGTGGAAAAAATCAGATGCGCAATTCACCACCATAAACGCCGGTTACGATATGCGCTTTGCAGATAAAAAAGACAAAGGATTTTTTGGAACCGGAATAAATTTTTATAACGACAAAGCCGGCACACCAAGAATGACCACCAATTACGTAGCCCTTTCGTTAGGTTACCACGTAAGATTGAATAAATACTGCACACTTGGCGGAGCGGCACAACCAGCATTTGGCCAGCGCGGAATAGATTACACTCCACTACAATGGGGCAGCCAGTACGACGGAAGTTCATTTAATGCAGCACTTCCAAACGGAGAGCCCGTAGGAGCCGCCACCCAATTCAATTTTTTCGACATCAACGGAGGCATTGTTTTTACTTATAAAAGCAGCGAGCATTATATGACAGCAAACGATAATCTCAATATCAACGTTGGTTTCTCGGCCTATCACATTGCTCAACCAAAATATTCCTTTTATGGCAATGCCGGAGAAAAACTACACCGTAAATATGTTTTCTTTGCCAATTCACTTATAGGAGTGCCCAACTCAAAACTCTCATTTGTGCCCGGTGTTTATGTAAACATACAAGGCAGCCAGAAAGAAATTTTAGCAGGCACCTATTTTCGTTATCTCTTGCAAGACAAATCAGTTTATACAGGCATTAAAAAAGGAGCAGCCTTTTCGCTCGGCACCTTTTACCGTGCCGGAGATGCATTTGTAGCCAAAGCCATGTTCGAGTGGTCGCACATGTCAATGGGATTTGCCTATGATATGAATTTATCATCTTACACCAAAGCCAGCAAAGGCCGCGGCGGATTTGAGATCTGTTTACGTTTTGTAAGTCCCAACCCATTTGGAGCAGGTACTGCAAAATCAAGAATTTAAAAAGTTCTATGTCACACTGAGCCTGTCGAAGTGTGATATAGAATTTAAAGACCGTTCTTTTAGTTTGGTTTAATGAATACTATTGTCAAAAACAATAGTTGGAAAGGGGGCTTCCTGGGGAGGAAAGCCCTTTTTTTTTTGCTCTCTGAGCGTCCCGCGAAGAGTTTATCAACCGGGCCTCCGACCCCAAAGGGCAAAGCAAAATCTGCAACAAATTTACCCCTCCTTGTCAGACTCTGCTTCAGAAGAATGGAGTGTAAAACTCAAGATTGAGGGGCAACCTCTCTTTTTCTGTTTTAGGGAACGTTATATATTTGTTACTCATTTTACAGCTAATGAAAAAAATCCTCCCTGCATTTTCGTGCATAGTTGCGTTATCTACGCTCCCGCTAATTTCTCAAAACAATTTAAACTGGACTACCAAAGTAGAGCCACGCAGGGTTTTTATTGAGAACAACGGGCAGTTTCATATTCACGAGTCTTCAGAAAAAGTACTTTTTGCTTATCAGGAAGATGAGATGACGGTGTTTTTTACTTCCAAAGGAGTTCATTACACATTCCTTAAAAACTGGAAAAAGAAAAAAGATGCAAGAGAAGAAGAACGTGAGAGAAATAAAAGTTTTAAATCAATAGAAGAATATAAGGAGTTTGAAGCAGAGGAGCATCGTGCAGAGTTTAAGACCGATGCTGTAACTTATACCTGGCAAAATTCAAACCCATCTGTTAAAGTGGAAAGCAATGGAGTGGTTTCTGACTATTTCAGTTACATGGTAAAAGACGGTGGGGGTTCTTATAAAAACATTAACTACGTTAGAGGATATGAAAAAATAACTTATCAGGATCTATATCCTGGTATTGATGTTGAGTTTACAGTTCATCCCGATAACGGAATAAAATACTCAGTAATTGTTCATCCGGGTGCAGATCCTTCGCAATTAAAAATGTTGTACTCAGAAAGTCCGAAGCTGAAAGAAAACGGCGATTTGAGTTTTAATACAAATTTTGGAAATCTTATAGAGCACGCTCCTGTTTCATTTTATAACGATAATAAATCTGCAGCAGTTGTTTCTTCATTTTTGAAAGACGGAAAAAATATTTCTTTTTCTGTTGAATCATATGATAAAAACAGGACGCTTATAATTGACCCTTGGGTGCAATCTCCAACTTACGGAACTACTACATGGCATTGTACCTGGGAGTGTGAAAAAGACGGAGCAGGTAATGTTTATGCACTTGGTGGGGGAGTATCAGGAACTGCAGGTAGCCAGATGATGGTTAAGAAGTATAACTCCGCAGGAGCAATTCAATGGACTTATGTTACACCGTATGATACTTCAAATGTGTGGTTGGGAACTTTTGCAACAGA
>JACMLS010000161.1 GCA_014379485.1 Bacteroidia bacterium
TTTTTAATTAATTTTTTTTTCTGAACCCGTTCTAATCTTATCTGGCCTTTTCCGGTAAGAAACAAGGTGTCTCCTTTAATTGAGTGGTTTGTGGTTTTTAAAAACAGATCATACATATCCATGTCAGATTCAGAAAATGATTCATCTGATACAGTCGGATAAATTCCGGCTTCAACAATTTCTATTTGGTTTTTATCTTTTAGTTCATAAGAGAATCTGCCCCAACCCCTTGCATTTACTTCAATAATGTTTTGATCACTGAAGATTGCCAAGTAAGGGCCCTTATCTTCAAAAAGGCGTTTCGGAATTTTCGATCTTGCGGCTACAGTGGTTTTATAGCTTATTATTTTCCATTGGTTTTTAGTTAATGCAGTATCAATAGTCTGAAGTTTGAGAGCGGTAAACGAAAACCAAAAAGCAACTGCAAAAAGCAGCAAACAGATTTTCATTTTATTTTTTGCGTTCATTTTCTTCCAACTAAAAGTAGGCAATATCAGGTATCAGAAAATTTACGGCACGTTAATAATTTACAAATGGAATTGTGATGTAAGAGAATTTTTTGACGGAATATAAGATGTAAGACACTTAGATATAAGTCCCGATAGCTATCGGGAGGTGCACGATGAATTCTCATCGGAAAACCCTAACAACCCAGTCTCATATCTTTTCGTCTCATATCAGCCCGCAAAACCCATTTGAGCCGGACAAGCCTGTGGCACTATCTACAGAGTAAAAACACTTGCTTTTCAAAAACCGAAGTGTTATATTTGGTATTCCTCAAAATTTACCCCTAATGAAAAAATCACTTTTACTTTTACTGTTTTTTGTTTATCAGATAAGCAATATGAGTGCGCAGGTTTCATCGCCAACGTGTATAACAGCCACACCTTTTTCCGCACTCGCAACAAATATCTTTCCATCTGTTGTTAACGGACCGCCGGCAGAAGTTGGCCCTAATTACGGATGTCTGATGACCCAACCAAATCAAACCTGGTTTTATTTTAAAATGGATTCTGCAGGTTCTGTTATTATTGATATAAGTCAAACCACAGTATCAGGAACAGGAGTAGATGTAGATTTTATTTGCTGGGGGCCTTTTACTTCGTCATCTGCACCTTGTACTGCACAATTAGATACTGCACATATAATTGATTGCAGCTATTCAACGAATTATTTGGAAACTGTAAATGTACCGGCTGCACTTGCCGGAGAATATTATTTTTTGTTGATCACTAATTTTGCTAACCAGCCCGCTAACGTTACCTTCTCAGTAAATAATGCAAGCACAGGAGTTATTTCTGTAAGCGAAACCTGCATAACACATCCAAATTATAATTCACCAGTTTGTATAAACGGAACCTTACAACTTTTAGCTACCCATCATTTTGGTTTGGGCACTTATTCGTGGACCGGGCCAAATAGTTTTGCTTCCGCTCTGCAAGATCCGGTTATTCCAAGTGTAAGTTTATCTCATAACGGGTATTATTACATTAATTATGTACGAGATTCAACCTGTAATAATACTGACAGTGTTTGGGTAAATATAGATACCTGCGGAACGCTTACAGGTACTGTTTTTGCTGACGGCAATTCAAATTGCTCTATTGACACTTTAGAAGGTAAAATGGGAAATGTTCAGCTAAAGCTCACTCAGGGCGGAAATTTTATTGGATATGCATGGACAGATATTTTCGGATATTATTATTTTAATGTCCTTCCGGGAAATTATACTTTAGAGGTTGTTCCTTCTCCTGCGCATCCTATAACCTGTCCGGCAAGCATGGCGCATGCCGTAAACGTTTCCGGTATGACTATTACTACAGAAAATTTTGCAGTAGATTGCAATGCAATTGATTTTGCCGCAGTGGGAATATTGGTTAACGGTACTCCGTTTTTTCCGGGACAAACGCATGCCATGTATCCTTTAACAATTTCAAACGGCCCTAATTGCAATGCGGCGCCGGTTCCGGGCCAGGTTGTTGTTATTTTAGATCCGCTTGTATCTTATACCTCGCCGCTTGGTACTCCGCCTGATGTAATTGTACCGGCAGCAACCGGCGACACTTTAAAATGGAACGTTGCGGATATTTCACTGATTCCATTTTTCGGTTATACAGACTATCCCTTTATGTTTACTACCAGTACCGCTGCAACCATTGGCGACACTGTTCACATTACATTAATGGCTCTACCACTAACGGGAGATGCTGATCCGGCGAATAATATTTATACAGCCGATTTTGTTGTGGGTAATTCCTACGATCCTAACATAAAAGAAGTAGTGCCTGCCGGTATAGGAGCAAGCGGTTTTATACCTGCAAACACACCTGAGCTTGAGTACACCATTCATTTTCAGAATACAGGAACTGCCGCGGCGCATAACATTTATATTTTAGATACGCTTGATGCTGATGTGGACATTAACACATTAAAAATAATTACCAGCAGCCATTTGCAAACTACTACGCTTTTACCGGGCAACGTTTTAAAATTCAACTTCAGTAATATTATGTTGCCTGATAGTACAAGCAACGAAGCCGGAAGCCATGGATTTGTAAAATATACCATTGCACCTATGGCAAACTTAAATCCGGGAGACGAGATCACGAATACAGCTTATATTTATTTCGATTTCAATGCGCCAATTGTTACCAATACAGCACTGAATACAATTGAGTTTTTGACCGGAATGACAGTAAACAATAATTACCAGTTAGGCGTGTTTCCAAACCCTACAAGTAATTCTGTAGATGTTGTTTTTGAAGACAAGCAAAGCCAGAAGCTGAGTGTAAAATTACTTACCGTAAGCGGGCAATTGGTGTACGAAGAAAACCTTGCCACCTTTAACGGTAAATACACAAAGAAAATAGATCTCAGCGCTTTTGCAAAAGGTGTTTACATGTTGCAGATCAGCACAGATAAACAAGTAGTGCATAAGAAAATTATTAAAAACTAAACGCTTTTTTTGAAACCCATAGAAACATAGAGCACATAGAAAAAAGTAAAACTATGTTTCTATGTGTTTTTTGATTTTCCCGGAGCAACGGCGTTACTTTTTTTATTTTCTGCGTTATTCTTTTTATGAAGAATAAAATATTTTTAGCTGCGGCTTTCCTGTTTTCTTTTCTATCGGTTTACTGTTTTTCTGCAGATCCTCTTGCCGGAAAATATCTTTATAAGTATGAACCTTTAAAAACCGGCCATCATAAAAAAGGCAAACATTATCCTGTTGTAGGTTGGGATTATAATGACGAAGACAGAACAGAATTACTTACTTTAAATCCGGACGGAACTTTTATTTTGGAATGGCTTGCGCCTTTGGGCGGGCCGGAATTTCTTCCTCCAAAAGGCAAGTGGAAAACGACAGCAGAAGGAGTGTTGGTTTTATGGGGAGACCAATATTATGAGAATGAATATCTTTATTATTTTGAGAAAACATTTTCTATCTTTAAAGGAAATCTTATTGAAAGAGATTTAACAGAAGAAAAAAATAAATCGAAAAAAAA
>JACMLS010000162.1 GCA_014379485.1 Bacteroidia bacterium
ATCGCCTTTGTCTAAAAAAACAACCGCATCATTATTTAAAGCAGCCGCGAGGTGTTTTAAATAAAATGTTCTTAAGTTTTTTGGCTGATCTATTGCCAGGTTTTTTTCGGCGATATTTTTTAATTGCCCGTTATATACTATCCAGACCTCAGCGTCAGACTCCTCTTCAATCATGGCAAATAAAATGTTACAACGCACGGTGTCATGCGTTGCAAGTTTCAGGCTTTGTTTTAAAGAATCTGCCTGCCCATAACAAAAAAAACTGCTGATCGCTGCAAAAAACAATAACAATAAATTCTGTATTCTGAAAAAAGAAAAACTATTCTGCATACCGGTCATTTTTCTTTTCTGAGATGAAGTAATTTTTTTTCTATGTACTTTTCAGATGTGATCAAAGTCCTCTGAATTCTTCTTGCATAATAAATACTATCTAAAATTTCTTTTTGTTTTGCTTCTACCAGTTGCTTCTGCCTGGCAATTTCAATATTCGCTTTCTTTTTATTTCTGAAAGCTAAAAATGAAATTACAGCAACAACGATCATCACTAAAAATCCGGCAATACCACCATAGGTAAAAGTTTTTTGCCGCGCAATTTCATGCCCGTGTTTTATTTCCTCAAACTTTTTTGCTTCTGAATTTTTTATAGAATCTGCTACGGATTTTTTATCAAAGTCATATTGCATTTGGGTTTGAATGGTTTTTTTTGTTGCAGCTTCATTGCTCAAACTGTCTCTGAGTGAAATATAGCGTTTAAATTCGTTCAGCGCTTTCTTAAAATCGCCGGTGGCTGCATAGATCTCAAAAAGGTGCTCATGATCTTCTTTGCACATATCCATATCACCTGCCGCAACCGCTAATTCAAGACTTTTTTTGCAAAACTCAAGTGCCTTTGAATAATTTTTTTTCAGACTGTATACTTTACCCATATTACCAAGACTTGAGGCTATTAAATTTTTTGCGCCCAACTCCTCCCGCAACTTTAATGCCTTGCTATAGTACGCTAATGCTTCATCAAAATTTTTCTGATCCTGGTAAACAGCACCAATATTACCCAGGTGTTTTGCCATTCCGTTTTTGTTGCCCGCTTCTTCATCTCTTTTAAGCGCCTTAAAATAATATTCAAGCGCTTTATCATAATCTCCTTTGCTATAATAGACAATGCCAATATTTGCAAGGTGCCGCACTGCTCCCGCCTTATCATGTAAAAATTCTGTTTTTTGAAGTGCTTTAAAGTAATAATCAAGAGCTCCGTCAAAATTGCCCATGTTGCGGTACACAACTCCAATATTACCAAGGTTGTTTGCCTGTAACTTCAGGTCGCCGGTTTCATCAGCAATTTTTAATGCTTTAAAATAAAATTCAATTGCCATAGAATAATTTCCGAGCATTCTGTAAACAAGGCCAATGTTTCCGAACGAAGCTGCAATTCCTTTTCTGTCATTTGTCAACGTTCTAATTTTAAGGGCAGCGGTGTGCCACGACAAGGCGTCGGCATACTCTGCTTTTAAATAACTATAAGCCCCAAGATTATTGTAAGCGTCTCCCGTTCCTTTGTTCCATTGAATTTTTTTTGCAATAGCAATAGCATTTTTACTCAGCAAAATTGCAGAATCAGGATTGTGTTCTTTTATCTCCCAGCCAAGATCATTTAGTAGATTTACTTTGTTACTGTCTTCCTTTGCGTTTTTTAATCTGCCCAGCAAAGAGTCTGCTGTTTTTGACTGAGAGAAAAAATTGCCGGGCATTAACAAAAGATTCATCACCAAAAAGAATAAATATTGTCCGCCCGGTTTCAACACTGCAATTTTCTTTTTTAAAAATGTTCTGTATTTTCATTGTCCTGCCCAACAGGAGGAAAATTAAATTTACAACTTTTTTATCACAATCTTTCAAAGACTTTTTTTGGAAATGTGTTTTTATTTTATAGAATACACAAACGAAAGCAGAACTATCAAAACATTTTCAAGAGGAAAATTCGTAGTTGAATGATCTTCTTAAAGAAGAAATTGCAGCAATAGAAGTAAAGGGGGTAAACCGGTAATGGTTTTTGCGCTGACCAGAGGGCCATTCTCAAAACCGTTTGCCGGCTTTCTTTTTTTGATTAATTTTTTCTCAACTCTTTTAATGTTCTTTCAATGTACTTTTCAGACGTCAATAAAGCTCTCTGAATTCTTCGTGCGTAATAAATGGAGTCTAAAATCTCTTTTTGTTTTTCCTCTACAATGGCCTTTTGCATTGCTATTTGTTCATTTGCACGTTTCTTATTCCTGAAAGCAAAGAAAGCGACAGCAGCCACAACAATCATTACTAAAAAGCCGGCAATTCCACCGTAAGTATATGTTCGCTGTTTAGAAATTTCCTGTTGGTACTTTACCTCTTCCAGTTTTCTTGCTTCAGAATTTTTAATGGAATCTGCAGCAGTTTTTTTATCAAAGTCATATTGCATTTCTAATTGCGTCTGCAATTTTGTGTTTTCTTCATTGGCAATACTATCCCTGTATAAAATGTATAATTTATAATGCCTGAAAGCCAGAGAAAAATTGCCTGAGGCGCTGTCTGCTGCCACCATTCCTTTATATATTTCTCTTGCCAGCTCATCGCTTTCCACTTCAAGCGAAATAGAGAGCGATTTGTTGTATAAATTTGTGGAAGCAGAAAAATTCTTCTTCGCAAATTCAAGTCCCGCAAGATTTACAAAACAAAAAGCGAGGCCTTCTTTTTCACCGATCTTTGTGCGGATCTCAAGGGCTTTTAAAAATCTTTTTTCAGCCTCAGCAAATTTTCCCCGGTCTTTTAATATGATACCCATGTTAAGATTGCAAAAGGCTACACCCGCTTCCCTTCCTAATTCATTCCAGATCTCAAGCGCAGAAGAATACATGATTAAAGCCATGGAATCTTTACGCAAAATAGAATAAGTATTTCCAAGGTTATTATAGGCAAAGGCAATACCGGGTTTATCATTTATTTCTTTTCTCAGTTCCAGCACTTGCAGGTTAAACTTCATGGCCTGCTCAAAATTATTCTCACGGCCATACACACGGCCAATATTTGCATAAGAATTTGCAAACGTTGATTTTGCCCCCCATCCTTCAATTATTTTCAGCGCTTTGTAAAAGTTCTTGAGCGCCTCCGCAAAATTTCCGCGTTTTTCAAATACAATTCCAATATTATTATAGGTGCGGTAAATTGGTTTTGATAGTCCGGTTTTTTTTGCAATAGCCAATGCCTGCTCTGAATAATCCATTGCATCATTAAACTGACTTTTACCAATGGCCAGCCAACCCAGGCTATTCAAAAGCTTTATGCGAGAAGAATCTTCTTTTTCTTTTTTTAAAAGATCAAGTAAAGAATCTTTTGGCGATGTTTTTTGAGCAGGAAGCGATTGACCCTTGAGCAGGAAGAGAAGCAGAAGCACAAAAAAATATTTTATTTCTTTCTTCATTTTCAATTGCATCTCACTTCTTCAGCTTAACAAGAACCCGTTCAATGTATTTTTCACTGGTAAGCAAGGTATGTTGAATTCTTCTTGCATAATAAATTGAATCGAGTAATTCTTTTTGTTTCTCTTCTACCAGCGCTTTTTGAAATTCAAGCGCAAGGTTTGATTTTCTTTTGAGGCGATATCCCCTATATGCAAAGAAAGCGAGTCCAAGCACCAGTATAAATCCCACGGCAAAAAAAGTGATCATGATATTTTGTTTTGCAGCCTTTTCATCCTTCATTTTCATTTCGGTGTCTTTGAGCGCGCTTGCCTTGTTCAGGTTATCAATCTCCAATTGTTTTTTCTCTGATTTGTATTTCGATTCCATTTCCATTACCTGCTTTTCATTCTCCTGGTTGAGCAAGCTGTCGGAATATTTATTAAAAAGTTTTTCGTAACGATACGCTTCGTTGAATTTTCCTGTATTGCCATAAATATCTGCAAGGCCCGAATAAATTTCGGTGACCCATTTAAGTGTGCCTATTTTCTGAGCAATGACAAGTGCTTTGTTGTACGAAGCAATTGACTGTGCAGGATCTTGCATCCACTTGTAAACGGTGCCCAGGTTAATGTAGCTCTGAAGTATTTCTTCGGGGTTACCCTGATGCTCGCGGATAATCAAAGACTTTTTATGGTATTCTTCTGCCAGCTTAAACTGTCTTTTATTTTCGTAAAACAAGCCGTAGTTGTTATAGATGGCGGCTATGCCCGCGCTGTCACTTGCCTTAACGCGCAGGTCAAGCGCTTTCGAATAATAAAAAAGTGTGAGCGAATCTTTTTCCTGCTTATTGTAAATGTTTGCAATGTTATTGTAACCAAGGGCAAGCTCAAGCGGAGGAGAATTTAATTCTTCTTTCAGCTTTATTGATTTCAGGTAATAATCAAGCGCCTTGTCTTCTTTTTTCATATCGAAATAAATATTGCCGATATTATTCATGGTCATTGCAATTCCTTTTTTATGGCCCGCTTTTTCAACAATTTTCAAAGCGGTAAAATACTGCTCAAGCGATTTATTGTAATTTCCCATATTGCCGTACACCAGTGCAATGTTGTGATACGTTTGCGCCAGCTCATAAGGCGAGGCCGATTTCTTTTTGATCTCAAGCGAAACGTTATAATTATATAAAGCGGAATCATATTCTCCTTTTGCCAGAAAAAAACTTCCCAGGTTCATAAAATCACGGCCTATCATAAACGAATCTTTTAAGTCCAGGTGCAAATCAAGTGCTGTTTTGAAATTTTTTTCGCACTCATCCAGTCTTCCCATGTACCAAAGCGTAATTCCCATATTGGTGTATGCAATTGCAATTCCTTTTGCATAATCTGCTTTTTTTGCAAGCGCCAATCCGTCTTTTCCGTATTGCAAAGATTTTTCGGTGTCGTATTGCGAGAGCTGAGAGCAAAGTTCTGTCATAAGCTTTACTTTTTCAGTATCTGTTTTAGCTGTTTTCAGCAGCGCTATATTCTTTTCAATTTTCTCTGTCTGCGCCAATAGAACCGAGCAGAAAACAATAAATACTATTGAAAGAGTTTTTTTCATCCTGACTTTCTATAAAAAGGCTTTTAAAACCCTTCACCGAATTTAAACATTTTAAATTAAGCTTTCTTTTTCTTTAATGATGATTTTCACAAGAAGAATCCACAAATCATTTTAGTTTCCCGGCAAGCCGTGAAGGGAAAAGGATTTTCTTAGGTAATCTCTCTTACATTTTCTCTCCCTAAATCCTTTTCTCCTTCATGGTTGCCTATTCCAGAAAAAATCGTCAAATTTGATTAATAATAAACAAGCAAAAAATCTCAATAATTTTCAAAATATAATTATGGAAGAAACCCCGATCAATACAACGCCAACACCGGCTCCAACACCAACACCAGAGCCAGCCCAAAAAAAATCTAAATGGTATTTATGGGTGCTTGCCTTTTTAATCATTGCCTCTTACGGAACCATCATGTACGTATTTTTCTCTGACGTAAAAAAATCATTGGCAGACACCAACGAAAAATTGCTGAAAGAACAAAAAGACAACAGCCGCTGCAATTATGTAAGAGATTCTCTATTCAGAGAAGTAAAAAGTCTTTCTACTTATAAAGCACTTACAAAAGCAATGATACAAAGAGACGAAGCGCTTGGTTTTTTAAAATATAAAATAGGAGATTTTGTTTACCTGAAACGCGATTCATCTCACGTAGTTGTTTCTGATGTTGTGTTTGGCGGATCTAAATATGAGTACTACGTAAAATACAAAGTGCTTTATAAGGATAGTAAGACCGAAGAGGTTTTACCGGAGTTGGTTTATTAGAAAAAGTCCGTTGAGTCCGGGAGTCAGAAAAAGTCCGAGGGGTCCGGAGTTGGCTAGTCTGCGGGTAAGGTTTGGCACGGAGGAGCAAAGAGGCGGAGTTGTATTGAGAAAAAACCCTGTGGGACCAGTAATAAGCAATTTAGTACACATTTTAAAATAGACAACATTGAAACAGCAATTTTTTATTTTAATAAGTTCGTGTATTAGAAAGAACATTACGCTTTGGGTGACGGTTTTCACCTTGACAGGTTTATTTCATATTTCCTGTACTTCGCCTGAAAAAGAGTATAAAAAAAATGGGATTTCATTTACTGTTCCCTCTGGCTGGAAAATTGCCAATAATAGTAATAGTGATCACGGTTATATTTTTTGCGAACGGGATGGTATAGTCCCGAAGGGGGTGATAACAATAAGTTGGTTCAACGACAGTTTAAATACACACGAGGAACTTTTAAAAAACATATCACAGTTAAAAGAAACACTTAAAATTCAGAATCCCGAATTTGATTCTATTCAAAAATGTTTCTTTGGAAGTTATGAGGCGCTTTGCTCTAATTATAAAATGGGTATTTCAGGAGTTAATTCCGTAGGGTATATCAAGTGTTTTTATACAAATAAAAAGACATTTACTATACAATTATTAGAAGGGACGAATGTTGCAGAAGAAAATACAGAAGCAAAGAAAAAGATTTCTACGTCATTCAAATGTTATGACTGAGCTTCAATGAATTCTCAATTTGAAAAACCAAATGCATAAAGACACCAGAACATACAACAACACTCAATCTGCCGAAGACAAAAAGATCTGCAATTTACTTGCAAAAGAAATCAGCGGCAATTTGCCAAAAGCCGAAAACAAAACATGAAAATGTAACAGCAAATTTTACTTCCTCCTAAAAAAAGAAACATGAAAAAAAACGGTTTAATTATTTTAGTTATTGCAACTTCATTCTGTTTTGGTTTTGCAGTTAAAACCATCATTACAAAAGAGCCAAACGAAGATTCAAAACTGAAAAAAGTTACCGGTATTGGCGGCATTTTCTTTAAGTGTAAAGACCCGAAGAAAATGAAAGAATGGTATCAGAAAAACCTTGGTTTAAATACAAACCAATATGGAACTGTGTTTGAGTGGTGGCAGGGCGCAGACAGCAGTAAAAAAGGATTTACACAATGGAGTCCGTTTAATGAAAAAACAAAATACTTTGCGCCTTCTACCAAAGAGTTTATGATAAATTACAGGGTTCAAAACCTGGATGCGCTTATTGAAGAACTGAAGAAAAACGGAGTAACGGTTGTTGACACGATTGAAAAAGCTGACTACGGAAAATTTGTTCATATCCTTGACGTAGAGGGAGGCAAAATTGAACTTTGGGAACCTAATGATATTGAATATGAAAAATTAGGTAAACAAATGGGGTGTATAACAACAAAGTAATTGGGAGGTAAATAGAGAATCAGACAAAATGAAAGCAGTTATCTACACAAAATACGGACCACCAGAAGTTGCCCAACTAAAAGAAATTCCCAGACCAATTCCAAAAGACAACGAAGTATTAATTAAAGTTTATGCTTCTACTGTAAACAGAACAGACTCTGGTTTTCGCAGCGCAGAATACTTTATTTCGCGTTTTTGGAGCGGGCTTTTCCGGCCAAAATATCAGGTATTAGGTAATGAGTTTGCGGGGATGATTGATGAGATTGGAAAGAGCGTAACTACGTTTAAAAAAGGAGATAACGTGTTTGGTTATAACGATAAAACCTGCGGTGGCCACGGAGAATATCTGACCATTGCAGAAAATGATGCGCTTACATTTTTACCAACTAATTTAAATTATGATGAGGCAGCAGCACTTACAGAAGGCGCGCATTACGCATTAAATAATATCAGAGCATCAAAAATAAAAAGCGGACAGAGTGTTTTGGTTTATGGTGCAACAGGCGCCATTGGTTCTGCCGCTGTGCAACTCTTAAAACATTTCGGCACAAACGTAACTGCTGTCTGTAACACCAAAAACGTAGCGCTTATAAAATCTCTTGGCGCAGATGTTGTGATCGATTATCAAACACAGGATTTTACAAAGACAGAAACCAAATTCAATTTCATTTTTGATTCTGTGGGCAAAAGTTCATTCGGAAAGTGTAAACCATTGCTGACAGAAAAAGGAATTTATATTTCAACAGAATTAGGAAAAAATGCGGAGAACATATTTTTTGCACTTACAACGCCGTTATGGGGTGGTAAAAAAGTTTTATTTCCTATTCCCACAATTACTAAAGCCGATGTGATCTTTTTAAAAGAGCTTGCAGAAAAAGGAGAATACAAACCGGTAATTGACAGGCATTATAAATTAGAGCAAATTGTTGAAGCGTACAAGTACGTTGAGTCCGGGCAGAAGACAGGGAACGTTGTATTGAAAATAGTTGAATGATAATGTCACAAACCTCATGTTTTCTCATGTGCCATATGTGTTTCAAAAAAAAGGGGAACACTGATGACACTGATCTTCACTGAAAAAATTAAACATATAGAAACATAGAGCACATAGAAAAAGATAATTCACCGTCCAGGAACTTAAACCAAAACCAATGCCACCAAAGCTTCCCTATACCCACACAGTAGTAGAAGGTGATACCTTGCCGGATTTGTCAGAGAAAATTTATGGAGATTCTTCGTATTATGTGCAAGTCGCTGCGTACAACAACCTCAACAAATTCAGAAACCTGAAAACAGGAACTACATTAGTTTTTCCTCCTTTAGCAGAACTAACATGATTTTACTGTATCAACAAATCAAAAAAAAGAGCGCCTAAGTATTACCTCATGCGCCCTCAATTTTTAATTTACTCCCGATAGCTATCGGGATATAATTTCAAATTTAATTATCTATATCTCCCCAATCAAATCTGTGTTTTCTCAGTCTTGCAATTAATCTTAAAAGGAGAACGAAGAATGGAATGTACATGAAGATCTTGTATTTGGGAACTCCGAAATATTCAAATACAATAATTGATTTTTTCTTTAAGCGTTCTGCTACTAAATACATTGCGGGAACTAAAATGAGCGTAAGCACTGTTGCAAAACCCAAACCAAAAATCATTGTCCAACTCAACGGGCCCCAGAATACCACGCTGTCTCCACCAAAATACAGATGAGGATTTCCGTGTGTGAACAACTCCACAAAATCTATATTCAATCCAACAGCAAGCGGAATCAAGCCTAAAATTGCTGCGGTGGCTGTAAGTACTACCGGTGTCATACGTGTGCGGCCTGCACTTACAATTGAATCGTAGAGGCCCATTCCTTTTTCGCGCGCGGCATCTGCAAACTCAAGTAATAAAATTCCGTTGCGGACGACTATACCGGCCAGTGCAACAATTCCAATTCCCGTCATTACAATACTCATTTCCATATGAGTAATGGAGACACCGAGCAACACACCAATTACACTAAAGAAAACTTCAGAAAGAATAATGAGTGGTTTTCCGAAAGAGTTGAATTGAGTAACAAGAATTAAAAATATTAATCCGAAAGAAACACCGAGCGCACCTAATAAAAATTTACCGGTGTCGGCTTGTTCTTTATCCTGTCCGCCAAAGTCAACAGTTACGTTTCCTACAGGTTTAAAATTAGACACAAGAGCTTTTACCCGCGCAGCTACTTCATTGGGGTTATACCCTTCCAATACATCAGATGAAATGGTGATGATGCGTTTCTGATCTTTTCGTTTTATTGTTCCGAAGGTTTCGTTGTTACGGATCTTAATGTAATTTGAAATAGGAATGTTTCTCAACTGACCAGCAAAAGACATATCGCGGAAAGTGCTGATGTGACTTGTAACTACTGCAAGATCGTTTCTTTGTGCTTTGGCATAACGCAGCATAATAGGATATTGATCTACACCATCGCGGTACTTGCTTGCTTCCAATCCAAAAATTGCAGTACGCATTTCGTTTACAATGGCGCCGGGTTTTATATTATCATTCGCTGCACGTTCTTCATCAATATCCCAAATGATCTCTGGTTTTTTAAATTCCATATCCATTTTTAATTCGCTTACCCCTTGTACACCGTAACGTTTTATTTTTGCGTTGAGCGTATCCATTACAGCTTTTGCGTTATCGCGCAATTCAGTAAAATTATCTCCTCTTACTTCTATACTAATTGGTTTTGCTGTTGGCGGACCGGCCTGTTCTTTAGAGACCCATATCTCTGCTTCGGAAATATTCCAGTTCAGTGCCTGCAACCGTTGCAAATAAACAGCGGTTTTCTCACCTTTTCTTTCTGCAAATTTTTTAAACGCTATTGCAATTTTTGCGCGGTTGGTATATTCCGCCTGGTCCTGGTCTTGCGGATCTGTTACACTTCTGGTAACGTTTGTAATGATAGAAGAAACTATAGGATTGTTTTTTCCTAAAACAGAATACACTTTTTCTTCTACCTGTTTTAATTTGGCGTTTGTGTAAAGCGGATCTGCACCCACAGGCAGTTTCATGTACACATAAATAAAATTAGGATCGCCCTGCGGAAAGAAAACAACTTTTGGTTTGCTTGCTCCAAAAATAAACAGGGTTAAAAAGAAAAGTACAACCGTACCAAAGATCATTGTATAAGGTCTCTTTAAAGCTTTGGTTAAAATTTTTACGTAGCGGTTTTGAATGGCCGGCCAGATCTTTTGCTGAAAAACTGCAATGCCTTTTGATAAAACAAATTTGTTGAGCAAATAAAACAGCCAGATAAAGATGAGGAAATTTCCCATTCCAATTGTTCCCCCCGCATAAAACATAAGAGCAACCGAAACAAAAATTACAGATACAACTACATTTCCTTTTGTAAATTTTAATTTCTTTTTCTCACCTGGCTCTGCATCGTGTTTCATAAAATCTACTGCAAACACAGGGTTGATAATGTAGGCCACAAGCAGCGAGGCTAACAAGGTTATGATGAGTGTTATTGGAAGAAAGAACATAAATTTACCGATAACACCTTTCCAGAATGCAAGCGGAATAAAAGGGGCGAGAGTAGTAAGTGTTCCTGTTAATACAGGAAGAAAAACTTCTCCCGCGGCCATCTTGGCGGATTCAATGATACTTCGTTTACCTTCGTGAAAAATACGATGCGTGTTTTCAATCACCACAATGGCATCGTCGACCACAATTCCCAACGCAAGTAAAAACGCAAACAACACAATCATGTTAAGCGTAAAATTAATTGCAGGCATAAACATAAAAGCAATGAACATGGAAAGCGGAACAGAGAGTGCAACAAACAATGCGTTTGTTGTTCCCATAAAAAACATAAGAATAAGTGTAACTAAAATAAATCCGATAATAATTGTGTTGATAAGATCGTGAATGGTAACCCTTGTGTTTTCTGACTGGTCGCCTGTTATAGTTATTGCAAGATCTTTTGGCAACTCCTTTTCTTTCATCTCCTCAATTATCCTGTACACATTATCAGATGCCTCTATAAGATTTTGTCCTGATTTTTTTACTACGTTTAATGTGATAACGGGTTTTTGTTCAAGACTTGCAAAACTCTGGCGGTCTTTTGTTCCGTCAATTACATCTGCTATATCATCTAAAAAAACTTTTCCTCCAACAGGTGTTGTAATAACAAGACGCTCCAGATCTTCAATAGATTTAAACTCGTTTTTTATACTGATGCTTGGCTGTACATTGTTTTGTGTAACAGTACCCAACGAAGCGTTTACGTTAGAACCTTGTATGGCTCCCATTACATCAAAGAAAGAAAGCTGGCGGGCCTGCATGGCAAACATATCAAGGTTTACCTGAATCTCTCTTTCCGGCGCACCAATAACATCTACACGCGTAATTTGTTCGAGCGATCTGAGCCTGTCCTTAATTTTATCTGAATACTCTTTTAGTTTTACCAGGTCGTAATTACCGGCAACGTTTACGTACATGATAGGGAGATCAGAAAAATTGATCTCGTTAATGGTTGGGCCGAGTGTTGGAACAAAAGTGAATTTTGATTTTGCAAGATTTACTTTATCCTCCACTAATTTTCTTGCCTTATCTGCATTTACATCTGTGTTGAACTCTACTATGATCACAGAAACATCCTGCAAAGAAGAGCTGGTCATTTTCTTTACGCCTGAAATTGATTTTAATTCCGTTTCCATCGGGTCGGTTACAAATTTTTCTATGTTCTCAGGCGAGTTACCGGCGTAAACGGTGTTAACGTAAATGGTAGGAACAACAATGTCAGGAAAACTTTCTTTGGGCAGGGCATTATAAGACATCAATCCTACTACGGTAATAATAATAGTGATGATGTAAACACTTATTTTATTGTTCACAGCCCAACTGCTGACGAAAAACTCTTTGAACGGCTTTAACATAATATTAATTTTCTTTTATTTTCCGAATTCTTTAAACACATAGAAACATAAAGCACACAGAATTTTGTGCGTATGTATTCTTAGTTTTTGTACATTACTTTATCTCCTTCTAACAATCCAACCTGTCCGTTTGTTATGATCATATCTCCTTCGTTCAATCCTTCTAATATTTCCATTGATCCGTTATAACTCTGACCTGTTTTTACAATTTTCTTTGCCGTTATTTTTCCGTTCACCACCAACACGTACTGGTTAGAGCCGTCGCGCTGAATGAGTTTTACAGGAACAGAAATTACGGGCGTTTTACTTATGTAGGTTGTAACTTTTAAACGCGCAAACATGTTGGGGTGGTATTCTTTACTTCCGTCAAGCATTACCTCAACAGTAAATGTTCTGTTAAGTGTGTTTATGGCGCGTGCAGAGTAACTTACTTTTGTTTCAATAGAATCATTCATATCAGGAATGATTACGCGCACTTCGCTGCCGGTTTTTACCAGGGGCGCAAATTTTTCTGCTACCTCAGCTTTTATTTTAAGGTTTTTAAAATTCACTACTCTTATTGCAGGCAGACCCGGCATTATCGCCTGTCCTACTTTAATATCAACGGCATCAACAGTTCCGTTAATCGGCGAAAC
>JACMLS010000163.1 GCA_014379485.1 Bacteroidia bacterium
CAAAATCAGTGCTGTTATCATTTCATTCAATGAGGAAGCTAACATAGGAAGATGTATCGATAGTCTATTGCCTGTTGCCGATGAAATTGTGGTGGTAGATTCTTTTTCTACTGACCGTACTGAAGAGATCTGTATGGAACTGGGAGCTAAATTTGTGCAGCATAAATTTGAAGGCCATATAGAGCAAAAGAACTGGGCCATAACGCAGGCAGGTTTTCCGTTTGTACTTTCGTTAGACGCTGATGAGGCATTGGACGAGACCTTAAGAAATTCTATCCGCGAAGTAAAAAAAACAGGAACAAAGGATGGCTATTATATGAACCGCCTTACCAATTATTGCGGGCATTGGGTAAAACATTGCGGCTGGTACCCCGATAAAAAATTGCGGCTCTGGAACAGCGCAAAAGGTAAATGGGGCGGCATAAATCCGCACGATAAATTTGATCTGTTTGAAGGCGATAAAAACACAGCTCATTTGGAAGGAAATATTCTTCACTACAGTTATTATTCTGTAGAAGATCATTACAAACAGGTAAATTATTTTACAGACATTGCCTCTAAAGCATTTTTTAAGGACGGAAAAAAGGCCCCCGCATTTAAACTCATCCTTAACCCAACTGCAAAATTTATTGATCATTATTTTTTGAAGCTAGGATTTTTAGATGGAAAGGCAGGTTACCTTATCTCAAAAATATCGGCTTATGCAACCTGGCTCAAGTATAAAAAGTTAAGAGCGCTTTACAAAAATACATGAAGGGAATAAAAAATATTCTGATCAGCCGTGCCGATAGTATTGGCGATGTGGTGCTTACTTTGCCAATGGCCGGGGTACTAAAAAAATTATTTCCACAATCAACAATTTTTTTTCTTGGAAAAAATTACACGCGAGATGTGATTGCAATGAGCAAACACGTGGATGAATTTATTAGCTGGGACGACCTTTCTTCGAAAAACATTTCAGAACAGATAGAAGAACTGAAAAATAAAAAAATAGATTGTATGGTTCATGTTTTTCCGAAAAAAGAAATTGCTTTGCTCGGAAAAAAAGCGCAAATTCCAGTAAGGATCGGAACCACCAATCGTATGTATCATTGGTTCTCTTGCAATAAATTAATAAAACTCTCAAGAAAAAATTCTGATCTGCACGAGGCGCAACTTAACCTGAAACTTCTGGTTCCGCTTGGGGCCAATGAAAATTATTCGCTAAAAGAGATAGAGGAATTTTATGGGTTTGAAAAATTAATGCCGCCCGAAGAAAAATTCTCATCGCATTTAAGCAAAGAAAAAAAGAACATTATTCTGCACCCCCGCTCAAAAGGTAGTGCGCGTGAGTGGGGGCTGGAAAATTTTTCTAAACTCATTTCTGCCTTACCGAAGGATAAATTCAATATTTTTATTTCAGGAACAGCAGAAGAAGGAAAAGATCTCGGCTCGCTTTTTAAAGAGCATTCTCATCTGACTGACCTTACCGGAAAACTTTCGCTCTCACAATTTATTTCTTTTATAGCTCAGGCAGATATTTTGGTTGCCGCCAGTACGGGCCCATTGCATATTGCCGCCGCCCTGCAAAAAAAAGCGATCGGACTTTTTGTTCCCATGCGACCCATTCACCCCGGCAGGTGGGCGCCCATTGGTAAAAACGCAAAAGTGGTGGTAATAAATAAAAATTGCGATGGTTGTAAAGTTGCAGCCGAATGCGCCTGCATAAAAGAAATTTCCGTTGAAATGGTTTTAAAAGCCATCAACGAATAATGCAAATCTGCGTTCCACCTTTTTTGAACCAAAATAGAAGGCAATAGAAAATTTTATCCGCGAGAATCCGCTAAATCCGCGTCATCAGTGTTCTCCTTTTTTACCAGCAGCACAAAAAAGCAGTAGAAGAACGCAAAGAACGAAGCGCCCATTTGAGTTTCAATACTGTCTTCAGAAAAGAACCCGATAAAAGAGATCAGAAAAAACGGAACAAAGAGCGGATGTAGTTCTTTGCGTTTTTTTAGCGGATAGAACAGCATGGCAAGCAACAACAGCAATCCGCTTACACCCAGCGTTGCAGTAATTTCTATAAACTGGTTGTGTGCTCTTCTACGGTCGCGTTCTTTTTTTAGTTTAGATCCTTCCAGTTCATATTCCAGGCTAAAAGCATCCTGTATATCTCCGGTTCCAACGCCGGTTAAAAAATTTTTCCTGGCAATTCTCAATCCTGTTCTCCAGTATTCTGTTTTCATCATTACAGAATGTCCTGCCAGGCTTCCGTTCTTTAAATAGTCATCTATCTCCCAGAACATTTCATACAAACGGATCTTGATAGGCGAGGCCCCGGCAAGTTTTATGTTTGGAATTCCGTTCTCAATATTCTCAATATCTTTTTTACTTAATTTTTGTAAGGCCAGGGTGTCTTTTCTTAATCCCATAGAGGTGATGTACCTTATCAAAGTAAATCTTACCGTGTTTCCTTTTCTGTCTAAACTATCAAACTGAAAAGGGCTCATACGGTTCCAGCCCCTTTTTAATTCCGGATAGGCTACGTAACGCCAAACAAAATATCCGTTTTCGCGGGCAAGGTTAGATTCATGGAAATAAATGTCACCTGTTGGGGTATAGACTTCAGGTTTCTCAAACACCTTTTCTTTTTCTTTAAAAAATTCATTGAACTCTGTTTTGACTGCAAAAAACAAATACACCCATACTCCCAAAAAAGAAAAAACAAACAGATACTTAAATAAATTACTTTTTAGTTTAAAAATGACCTTAAAAAAATA
>JACMLS010000018.1 GCA_014379485.1 Bacteroidia bacterium
ACAACAACCGGGCAAGATCAGCTTGCTTGGGTAAAAGGTGATTGGGAAAAAGATGAGCCCGTTCTGTTACGCATGCACAGTTCTTGTTTAACCGGAGATGTTTTTGGAAGCTGCCGCTGCGATTGCGGCCCCCAGTTACAGGCTGCAATGAAAATCATAGAGAAAGAAGGAAAAGGAATTATTGTTTACCTGAACCAGGAAGGCAGAGGCATTGGCTTGCTCAATAAATTAAAAGCATACCAATTGCAGGAAAAAGGTCTTGATACGGTTGAAGCAAACATTCAGCTCGGGTTTAAAATGGATGAACGTGATTATGGTGTGGGTGCACAAATTCTGCGCGACCTGAGTGTTTCTAAAATACGGTTAATAACCAACAACCCTAAAAAGCGCGCAGGTCTTATTGGTTACGGATTAGAAATTGTAGAAAATGTTTCAATAGAAATTTCTTCTAATCCTTTTAACGAAAGTTATTTAAAGACCAAGCGAGATAAAATGGGGCATAGTTTAAAACTGAAATAAAAATATTATTTCGGAATTCTTTTCACTAAAATCATTTTGATGAAATTTTACGTTTCTGCATTCCTCTTTCTGTTTTATTTTCAGAGCAGATCTCAAACAGACAAATTCATACAAACCAATCCTGATGTTTTAGCTGGCAAAAGCTATTTGTATTTGGATCCGGTAAATTTAACGATGACGCATGCACAGGTTATTAAAGCAGGAATAAAAGAAATGCTTGTAAACGAATTTGACCAGAACGATTCATCGGGAATTCCTTTTAAAAAAACCATAATGAAATTTTCTGCTGCCGGATTTTTAGTTTACAGGGGAACTGCTATGTATGAAATGAAAGTAAAAAATAAAAAATACGATTCGCTGTCTGTAGAAAGATTTCAGAGCATAAATGATACGGTGCTGAAAAAAACCGAATCGTGGCCCGGAGAAAAAGGTCTTGAAAAAACAAGGATGGGTATTTTATTTTTTAACCGTAACGGATTTCTTATTAAAGACTCAACCATACACATTACCGCTAAAGATACTGTAACAGAAAAGTATTTTTATGCAAACGGACAAATGGTAAAGAGAATGGTTTTCTCTAAAAGAAAAGTAAGTTCTGTGCACTATTATTACTGGAGCGGTACAAAATTAGACTCGTATAAAGATGAGAACCGTAACAACAATATTTTTTACCAGCTTGATTTTGATAGTTTAGGAAGGTACTCACAAAAACGTGTAAAGGGTGGTGTTGGAGGCGAAACGCATTATAATTATTATTACGGAAATGAAAATGAACTTACAAAAGTTACGCTTACACAAAGCAATGAAAAAACCCTTGAACTAAGTTATATTTATGATGAAAAGGGTCTTATTAAGAAATGTTTTGTTGAACATTATAAAGAACCGGTTTATAAATACAGGTACGAGGTGGAATATAAATTACGATAAGTAAAATCAATCAGTACCTCCGCCGCTATCACCACCACCATCTCCCCCACCACCGCCAAAATCACCCCCATCGTTAGAAGTATTTGTTGAATCACTCACATTAGAATCGTTGTGGTGCGCGTCATTGTGATGAATATGAACTTGCGTCTGAGTAGAATCTGAAACGTGTTTATGATCATCTGTTAAACCTGAAACGTGATGGTGCTGCAAGCCTACGTTCTGCTGATTTTTATTTTCTTCATCGGTAACAACCTTGTTCTGCTGCAAAGAATTATCATAAAACGCATTGTTGCCGTAGTAATTATTTGAATGTGTGTTGCTGTGCGAGATCTTTTTACGGGCACTGCTTGTTCTGGATGCCTTTATAAAAATGGCAACAACTACAAGCACAACCAGGATGGAAGCAACAATTATAATAATGGCAAGTACACTCATAAATTTAAAGGTAGTAAAAAATTACCAACCCGTAACCAATAAATTTCTGGATGCCTTAATGCTGCATTTTTTTTGATACTTGCTAAATGCCTGGGCAGCCATTTCACGGATATCTGCATCTTTTTTTCCTTCGAGCCAACCGTTTACAGCAGCTTCCAGCGTATAGGCTTCGGGTGCCATTAAACCGGTTGTCCAAAGCAAAGGTGTTGCTCCGGCTGATCTTAATCCATCTTTAAAATAACTTCTGCTTATGCAGGCCAGAATAATTGCGCGCCTTGTAATTTTATCTGAATGGTAAGCAACAGAGTCCAATTCAAAATTCATTAGTCCGTCATGCCCTATATAACAAACGAGTTTAGAGTTGCCTCCTATCTGAAGATATTTTGTACTATCAAGTTGTGCAGAATCTTTCAAATTTCCGGAGACAGCGCTAAAAAAATCCATCGTGGTTTCTTTAATGTATTGTCCGTCGTAAGCATCTGCAACTAAATAAGTGTTTTGTGTGGCGTATTTAAAAATACAACGTTCAAGAATGTGTGTTTTTGGATTGAGAATTGTTTTTACTAATTTCCATTGCGGCGATTTTACTTTAAAAAAATTCTTTACACCATAACCACAACCCCAGTACAAATTATTTTTGGGATCTTGCCCATTGCCAATCTTAGCTCCAACCGGAACTATGCCCTGGTATTTATTATCGCACAAAGCAACAAATACGTGAATGGTTTTTTGGGAAAATAAAAATCCGGAAAATAAAATTAAAAAAATCAATAAATATTTCATATGTAACAGGTTTCATCAAATTTATAAAACACATTACTAAACTGAACTAAAGAAAGCTGTTAAATAATATAATTTACGTTAAGGAAAATACGACTGGAAATTGAACGCAGGGATATAAGATATTAGACACTTAGAAATAAGTCCCGATAGCTATCGGGAGGGTAGAGAGGCGTGAAGAGAAAACTATCTAGATTCGTATAAACCAAAACAATTAACCGATAACTGACAACCGCTAACTAATTTCACAAATCCCAGACAGATTTTCTTTTTTTGTACCTGGAAGGCTTGAAATAATTTTTATTCTCAAGGATAAAAGCCATAAAGAAATAAAGGATAACCGGAGAACCAAGGGTAAAAAAAGAAAGGTAAATAAAATACATACGGATCTTGGTTGTGCGGATGCCGAGTTTTTTGCCCCACCACTCGCAGACACCAAAGGCTTGTTGCTCAAACCACGACGCCACGTTTTTTACCGGATTGCTCATACATCAAAACTACAAAAGAATAAAGGTTTATGCAAACTATTAAGATCGGATGTATATCAATATCACGCTACGGCGCGGAGACGCTACGTAAAAACTATCATGTCCATTTAAATTATTGTTGTGTCAAAATCAAACGGATGGGCTTTTACTTTTTTAGGTACAAGCATAAACAGGGCAAGGCAATAGCCCATTTGTACAAAACCAGAAAAAGCAAAATACAAACCCACTTCATCAAAAGTAGAGTGCTGGGCTTTTTCTACCATACAAAGGTCGCCTATGCAAACACCAACAGTAAACAACATGCCAAAAATTCCAAGTGTTAAGGGAAGCCTGCCCCTTACTCTGATTAATGACAACAGGTATTGAATAAAGAAATATGCAATAAAGAAAATGTTTGCTGCGCCGGCCATCCGGGTTAAATGAACGTGGGGTTTTACATCGAAATAATCTTTCCCCAACTCATGATAAAGATCGCGCATTTTATGGGTATAATAGCACATCCCTACACAGAGCACCATGTAAAGCAAACCCACAATTATTCCGATCAGAAAAACTTTTCTCATTTTTTAAGGTGCTGAGTCTGCAAAATTGCCATAACAGTAAAAAAAGCTCCCATTATAAAACCATAAACAGAAAACCACGCGCCAATCTCGTCCATGTTTATTTTACCAATGTAAAGGAACCAGTCTGCAATAATCATTACAACACTTAAAAACAAACCTAAGCATGAAAACGTAATGTTCAGCAAGGATGCCGCCTTAAAGAAAGTTAAAATGTACATGAATATACAGATGAAAAAATAGGTAAACGCAATTTGTGGTGTTACTTTTTCTAAGTAAAAACCGGACCCCTTAATAAACTCAAAGTCATGGTACTCATTATTCCAGTAACCAGAATCTGTAAAAATAACAAGTAGAATTCCTATCACAATAAAAAGGAGAGAGAGAATAATTCCTGCAATAAAAAGTTTTCTCATAGGTATACTAAACTAATAAAAAAAGATCAGGTGCTCAAAATATGATACCCAATTCTGCAATTCAAACAGGCTTTTTTACTGCAATAATTATTTTTAAGCTGAATCATTGCCTGGCTTTCGAGCGCTGTAACGGAATTAAGTCCGAGCAAATTAAACTCACGAACAATTACGTTGTTTTCAGTTTGAAGTTGCTCTAATATTTCTTGTGCCCTCGCAAAGTATTTTTCATTGTCTGTTTTTTTTCCATACAAAAAAACAAGGGGCACAATCGTATTAATCGCAATATTTTCAATTGCTTCATGCCCTAATTTTTTTGAACGCGGCAACGAATTTGTAACAAACGAATAATGATCCTTCCAGAAAGGAGCGGGCTCTGAATTAAAAATTTCTGACAGCTCATTTACATTTTCAATTTCTTTTACTTTTGAAAACAGACCGTTCAGATTTTTTACGAGGGCCGCAAACTGCGCAATGCGTATTGCCGGTAAATTTGCGGGTCTCATTCTTCCGGTTTTCCAGATCGTTTTTTGTATTGGCCTGAGAGAATACTTATTCTTTAAAAATTCGTATTCATTCTGCAACTTCTGCGCATATTTTTCTGAAAGGTGTTCTTGCAGAAAGCCTGCCTGCCCAAACAACAATGCTTCTGTCTGTACCCCATCATCGGCATGCTTCAATAAAACTTTTAACGGAAGACTTTTTGCCAGTAAATAAAAAGGCAGAGCGTTGGTTTTAAACCCAAAGTTTTTGGCAAGGGCTCTGTAAAAAGTTTCTTCCCAATCGCTTTTTGTTTCTTCTAAAATTTCTTCGAGTACGGTTGTTTTTTCTTCCAGTCTTTCCGTTACCAGTCGTTCAAACCATACGTGCAAAAGCGGGGCCGGTGGTGTTGCCACTTGTTTACCACAGGGAACTCCTTTTTCATTCCGCCTTAACTGTTCATACTTTTTAAAATTTTCGAGGGGAATCAAGCCTTTCAGTTCTAAGGTAGGGATTGTTTTATGGAGAGAATTCTTCACCTCTTCATCATGTTCATACACCACATGCAAAATCACATTATCATAAGCCTTATCAAACTGATGTTTGTGTAAATTCCAGTCAGAAGAGTTTATATGAATCTCCAGGTTTCCGGTCCAATCTGTACCTCCTATCTTAAGCCTTGCATTAAAAAAATCGGGCCCTGACTGGTGATTGTGTTCTCCGGGTTTTATCAATTCTATTTTTTCACCATTAGTAGTGAAGAGTATTTGCTGGCTAAATAATTTATATTTCCAGGTATAATGCAGAAAGTTTTCTTCCATGGTAATTACTGATTTTTTCAACCACAATAGAAACAATAGAGCACATAGAAAAATCAAACTCTATTGTGTTCTATGTTTCTATTCTGGTTAAATTTTAAGTTAGCTGTTCAAACAGTTCGTTTACGTAAGTTTTTTGCCCATCTTTAAACAGGTTGTAACTATTAAAATTTATTAGAATACCTTTTGGAGCTTTTAATAATTTCATATACGTTAATATCTGAGCTTCATGAACCGGAATAACGGTATCTACGGCCTTCAATTCCACGGCCAAAATACTATCTACAAACAGATCGCACCTCAATTCAGTATCCAATTCAATTCCTTTATAATCAACTCCAACATACTGATTGGAAGAATAAGGAATTCCTCTCAAAAAAAATTCTTGCTTCAGGCATTTGTGGTAAACACTTTCAAGCAAACCTGGCCCCAGGATCTTATGCACTTCAATTGCAGCTCCAACCACGCGGTAGGTCAAATGATAAAGACTGTCTTTTGTTACTGTTTTCATTATATATTTATTTATAGGTTACGAATTAGAACCACAATAAAATAAATAGAAAATCCTCTATTGTGCTCTATTGTTTCCATTGTGGTTGATTTGTTTCTCCGCTAAACTTCTCCGCGTATCCTGTTTCTCCGCCTGCAAATAAATGCTTCGGGAGATTTTTTTTGAAATTCCTTTTCGGGAATTCAGATCAAAAATAGAAAAATTATTTTATTTACAAAAAATCAATTCAGGTAACTTTTCATTTCCTGTTGCAATGTGTATGCTTCTTCTTTTGCTTTCTCAGCAAAATCGGTTCCGTTGCCGGCATATAAAATACTTCGCGATGCATTTACCAATAAACCTATGTCTGTATTCATTCCATACTTACAAACTTCTTCAAGGCTTCCACCTTGCGCGCCAACACCCGGCACCAAAAGAAAATGAGCGGGAATTATTTTTCTGATCTCTTTAAGCATTTCTGCTTTGGTGGCTCCAACCACATACATCATATTTTCTTCTGTTCCCCACTCAAGAGATTTCCTTAATACCCTTTCAAATAATTTATCAGCAGAATTTTTTAGTTCTTCTGTCTGAAAATCGAGCGCGCCTGAATTAGAAGTGAGAGCGAGCAGGATTACCCATTTGTTTTTTATTTCTAAAAATGGTTTTACAGAATCAGAGCCCATGTATGGGGCAACCGTAATAGAATCAAAATTCATTTGCTGCAAAAAAGCTTTGGCATACATAGAACTGGTATTACCAATATCGCCACGCTTTGCATCGGCAATTGTAAAATGATCAGGATAATTTTTATTGAGATAAGAAATTGTTTTTTCCAAACTTGCCCAACCTTTTAAACCATGTGCTTCGTAAAATGCACTGTTGGGTTTGTAAGCCACACAAAACTCATGAGTAGCATCTATAATCGCCTTATTGAATTCGAAGATCGGATCGTCAGACGATTTTAAATGTGCTGGTATTTTTTCAAGATCAGGATCTAATCCTACACACAAAAAACTTTTTTTCTTTCTTATTTCCGAGATCAATTCCTGTCTGTTCATTTTTTTCTTTTTAGTAAAGGCGAAAGCAAATATCTGTAAATATTCAGAAAGATTAAAATGATAGTTATTAACGGAAAAAGCAGGCAAAACAAGATAAAATTGAATTCTATATAGGTAAGTCCCATACCGTTGCCTGCGTTCACACAGAAGTCTACGAAATACCAGTAAAGGGGGCCAATAAAAAGGAGTACACAGTTGGGTGGAAGAATGGAAGACCGCAAGGTTGGAGCTTGTTTTTTTTGATTATGTTTTTTCTTTCTGACTAAGAACCTGAAAAGGAAAACAGAACTCAGTGGAAAAAACAGTACGTAGACTAAAATATTCATTTCGGCATATGAAAGGTCCAGCGGATTATTTTTGAGGGCTTCAATGTTCCAGCAATAAAAATCAAAAGCTTTTGACTTGAGTGACCCGGGCTTCACATCAGCCATTTTCTTTTCAAAGTGAGGGCAACCGTTGTTGTGGCAATAACGGGTACAGTTTTCTTTTTTGTAACTGAAAGTTGCCTGCGGAGAGAATGAATTGACCAGAATTACTATTAAAAAGGGCAGAATAAGTATCAACAAATATTTCCAGCCCGTTTTCATTCATACTAAAAGTAGTAAATGAAAACTTGTTTAAGAGCTGCTTATGATTTTTTATGATTAAGCCCGGTTTCTTTTTGAACTTTATCCATACACACCATAATAATAGAAATGGTGATTATGAGCACAAAAAATGAATAGAGAAAACAAGATGAATCAAGCGTCTTTTTAAATTCATGACTTCCGTTTCCACTGGCAACAAGGTAAGCAAAACCAAAGATGAGTGGGATAATACTTCCGCTTATAAATGCACCAGATCTTTGTTTAAAAACAGGAATTCCCCTCTGGCTTCTTACAACCATTGCAATAACAAAAGAAATAAAAAGACAGGCAGCTCCGCTTATCATCATCAAAAAACCTGTAATTGCAGATTCAAGCCCTGTCAGGTCTAAATTGAACTGGAATAATAATGCTGGCATTGGATTTTTTTATTGGGAAAGGCCCTGATCACTTTCTGACTGCGGATAATATTTTTTTGAAACCGCCTTGAAATAAATAAGCACTAAAACAACAGTTACGATCAAAATAAAAATGGCATAGAAAACAGAAAT
>JACMLS010000164.1 GCA_014379485.1 Bacteroidia bacterium
ATGATCATGGCCGGACCAATTGCCAGTGCACGCGTAATCAATCTTCTTAACCATGGCTGGATTCTTAAATTCAAATATCCTTCCATAATAATTTGACCGGCAAGTGTTCCGGTTATGGTTGAACTTTGTCCGGAAGCAAGTAAAGCGATTGCGAATAAAATGGGAGCAGCAACAGTTCCTAATAAAGGTGCAAGCAGTTTATGAGCGTCTTCAATTTTTTCTACGTCCTGATGTCCACTAGTGTGAAAAGCAGCTGCAGCCAAAATTAAAATTGCAGCATTGACAAATAATGCAGC
Organism: Bacteroidia bacterium; assembly: GCA_014379485.1. Taxonomy (GTDB): domain Bacteria; phylum Bacteroidota; class Bacteroidia; order B-17B0; family Aurantibacillaceae; genus AM-1111. The sequence goes on from JACMLS010000164.1 coordinate 297, forward strand.
GTTCAGTGCAATTGCAGAATCGATGACATTATATTTGATCGCTTTTTTTATTCCAATATCTGTCCTTTCAAATTTTCGCGTTTGAACCAGAGAGGAATGCAGATATAAATTGTGAGGCATAACAGTAGCACCAATAATTCCAATAGCAATTTTTAATGCGTCGCTGTTTTCTAATTTTGGGATAAGACCACTTGCAATTCCTGACATGGAGGGATGAACAAAAATAAGCTCGGCCAAAAAAGAAAGTCCGATCAGTGCCACAAGAAAAATTATTATTGCTTCTAATTTTCTGATCCCGTAATTCAATAAAAATAACAGCAAAAAAGTATCTAAGACTGTAATACAAACTCCGGCAAGTAGTGGAATGTCGAATAATAATTTAAGTCCAATCGCCATTCCAATAACTTCCGCAAGGTCGCAAGCTGCAATTGCAATTTCTGCAAGGATATATAAAAAACCATTTACGAATTTTGAATAGGTTTCGCGCGATGCCTGCGCCAGATCTTTGCCGGCAACTATACCCAAACGTGCGCAATGACTTTGCAACAACAGCGCAATAAGATTTGACATGACCAGCACCCAGATAAGTGAGTAGCCGAATTTTGCGCCGCCGGCAATATCTGTTGCCCAGTTACCGGGGTCCATGTAACCCACACTAACCATGTACGCCGGGCCGGCAAAAGCCAGAAATTTTCTGACACCACCAACCGCTTTGGTTGTGTTTACACTTTGATTTACTTCTTCTAAAGATTTACCTGTACCGGCCATGTTCTCTATTTGAAAGCCCAAAGATAGTAAATTTTGTTTATCTAATAAAATAAATTAGGGTTGCCTAATTTTATGCAGCGCGGCCGGAGGCCGGGTGAGTTTCGTTTCGCGGGACGCTCAACGAGCAAAAAAAACCCCGCCATTTTTACTGACAGGGTTTTAATTTTCCATTTATAATTTAAAATTTATAATTATTTAGTACCTTTTCTTTTTGAATTTGTCTCTGAAGCTGTCAGAACTGCCGGTACTGCTTCCGCTACCTTCTGTTCTTTTGCGTTTAAAATCTCCGCCTTCGCTTCTACCGCCACCAAAACTTTTACCACTGCTGTTTCCGCCATAGCTTCTTCCGCCACCGCCTCCACCGCCGTAGCTTCTGCCTCCGCCACCGTAGCTTTTGCCACCGCTTCCGTAACGTTTTCCGCTGCCACCTTCACCGCTTCCGCCTCCGCGACCTGCAGATACTTCAAAGTTTACAACACGGTTATTGAATTCAATGTTACTAGCATTCATTGCAAGAAACTGCTCTTTGTATTTAATTTCTGTTTCAAAGAATGAGAAACTTTTTTTAATGTCAATATTAAAGATCATTCTTGCAGGAATTGCTGCCAGTTCTGCAAGGTAATCTTTGAGCATAAGCGGATTCAATCCGTCTAATTCACCCAAATTCATAAAGAAACGTGCTGTGCGGTTATTTTTTCCGCCTTCACCTTCTCCTCCGTCATTCAAATCTGGAGCGTTCTGATAATAATTATAAAAACGATTGAACTCTTCAGAAATAAAACGCTTGATCAGTTCTTCTTTAGAAAGCTCAGCAAGTTCTTCGTAAATTTTCGGAAGGAATTTTTCAATTGCTTCGTCCTGCACTTCTACATCATGCAATTTATGTACAAGGTTGAATAATTGTTTTTCCGTTACATCCACACCATTTGGAACAAGTGATTTTGTAAATGATTTAGAAATTTTTCTTTCAATATCTCTTACTCTGCTTACGTCTCTCTTTGTAACAATTACAATACTCATTCCGTGTTTGCCTGCGCGCGCAGTTCTACCGCTTCTGTGTGTGTAATTTTCAATTTCTTCTGGCAGGTTGTAATTGATTACGTGTGTAATGCTGTCCACATCAATTCCACGTGCAGCTACGTCTGTAGCAACAAGCATCTGCAGTGTTTTGCTTCTGAAACGTTTCATTACAAAATCTCTTTGCGCTTGAGAAAGATCTCCGTGCAACGCATCTGCGCTGTAACCGTCTTTTATTAAAGCGTCGGCAACTTCTTGTGTTTCTGCTTTGGTTCTGCAAAAAACAATACCGTATATATCCGGATAATAATCTACAATTCTCTTTAATGCCAAATAACGATCACGGCTTTGTACTACGTAATAAACGTGTTCAATATTTTCTGCTCCCACATTTTTCTTACCGGCAGAAATTTCTTCCGGATCGTTCATGTATTTGCTTGCAATACGCGATACTTCGCTTGGCATAGTTGCTGAGAACAACCAGGTGTTTTTTGTTTTTGGGGTTTGATGAAGGATCGCATCCAGATCATCTTTAAAACCCATGTTCAGCATTTCATCAGCCTCATCTAACACAACAATTTCAACCTCTCCTAACTGAATAGCTTTTCTGTCAATCAAATCGCACAAACGGCCGGGGGTTGCAACTACTACTTGCACACCGCGTTTAAGTTCTTTGATCTGGTTAAAAATTGCTGTACCTCCGTAAACGGGCAGTACAGACATTCCTTTTAAGTATTTAGAGAAATCTTTAAGGTCGTTTGTAATTTGCATACAGAGCTCTCGTGTGGGCGCCAAAATAAGCGCTTGTGTTTTTGATGAGTGAACATCAATGCGGCTCAGCAAAGGCAAGCCAAAAGCTGCCGTTTTACCTGTTCCTGTTTGTGCGAGTGCTACAATGTCTGCTTTACGTTGCAATAAGATAGAGACCGTCTTCTCTTGTATTGGCGTCGGATTCGTAAATCCCAGATCCGAAACCGCCTTCAGCAAGTCCTGACCTAATCCTAATTCTTCAAATGTCATTTATTTCTTTATATTTTTAAATTGTTAATTGGGCGCAAAGATACTCATTAATCTACGAATAACGAATTAGTTACGGATCTACGAATGACAAATGCATACGAGTGTTACGAATCTGGGTGGTTAGGCGTTGTTAGTTAATGGTTAATCGTATGTTGTTGAGGATTAGACTTTTTTAGTTAAAAATCGTTAGTTGCTTTCCGTTAGATCTTTCTGCGGGGATATAAGATATAAGACATGGAGATATAAGACTGGCGTACCAGGCTCACGATGGGATATGAGATTTGAGATGTGGAGATGAGAGACTGGTGCGGGAGATTGTGTGAGGAATTTTGCGGAAGATAGGATAGGAAATAATTTTAATTTTGACTTTAGAAAAAATTCCAAATATGTTTAAAACAACCACTTTTCTGATCTTCTGTTGTATTTTCATTCTTTCTTGTGGCGGACCTTTTAACGAGAAAGAACAGATGGAGAAGGCGGAGAAGATTGAAACAGGAATTTATAAACGTATTGAATTATATGATGAAGTTCTTCAGCATAATCCATCAAATTCAGAAGCATGGTCCAAAAAAGGAATGGTACTGCAAATGCTGGGCGGCGCAGATTCAAATCAATATTCAGGGGCTTTGAATTGCCTTGACTCAGCTTTAAAATATAAAAATGATCCTGAATATTATTGCAACAAAGCTTTTATTTATTTGAATATGGAAGATAAAACATCTGCTTTAAAGTGGTTTAAAATAGCTGATAGTTTAGGCTCTACAGTCGCAAGGAACAAGATAGAAGAATTGAGCAGGTGAAATCCTTTTGAGATAATTTCTCATATCGCAAAACAAATTCACAAAGTTCTCTACTCTACATGCAACTTCTTAGTAACCTGTTTATTTTTAGAACGCAGGTTTACAAAATAAGTTCCGGGAGAAAATGTACTTAATTGAATACTGATTTTTTCTTTGCTTGAAATTGTTTCGTCATAAACTTTTACTCCAAGTGCGTTCATTATAATTACACGATCAAACTCCAACACGTTGCTAATGTTCAGTTCTCCTTTTGCGGGATTTGGATAGAGGAGAACATCTTCTGCCTGGCTTACAGATTCTACTCCTACAGGTGAATTGCAAATTATGGAAGCTGCTCCGCCGGAACTAGCTACGCCACCGGAATCTACAACACCACCAATACTATCAAGACCATAAACACCTGAGTTGGTGGCGAGCAGTGCGTTAGTAACACCTACCGCAGCACCGCAGCAGGTGTTACCAATTAAATCATACTTAACCAAAAAAACATCAACACTACCGTCTGAATCTATATTGCCAACAGAAATATAATTTCCGTCTTTTAACTGCGCAACGCCATAAGCAAAATTATTTCCTGAAGCGGTAGAACGTATGTACCAGGA
>JACMLS010000165.1 GCA_014379485.1 Bacteroidia bacterium
AAAAATTGATGATGATGAAAAAAACAATTTTTAGCCTAGTAATGGCACTCGGAGTTTTCGGAATTGTGGCAGCACATACAACTCCCGATAATAAACCAACTAAGGGAAATCCGGGCGGCGATAGCTCAAGCGCAAAAGATCATCCTAAGGCCGTTGTAGTTGTTCCGCCAAAAACTCCTGCGGGCCCACCTGCACCAAAAGCAAAAATTATTATTCCGGTTAAAAAAGAAAAAATGTACGAATTAAAAGCTCCAAGCATTTTTACTTTTACTGTAATCAATACTTTTTTTGAAATGCCCATTCAGAAAAAATAAAATAAAAAAAATCTTTTTATAAAAAAAGGCGTTCATACTTGAACGCCTTTTTTATTTGTTGTTTATGAAAAAATCAGTTTCTCATAAAATTTATTTTAAACTTTTTACCTGAATTCTGAAGCTGCAGCAAATAAACGCCCGAAGAAATTTCAAGCCCATTCAGATCCAATTGAAGGTAATTATTCTGCAATGAGTTTTGTGTTGATGAGTAGATCAATCTTCCGCCAAGATCGTACAAACAAATTGTTTCATTTTTATTTTCATTTGCAAACTGAATGGTAATTTTTCCGTTTGTAGGATTTGGAAATACTTTAAAATTTATTTCGTTCTGAATTGCCTTAGGTGATTTTGTAGTAAGATCTATGTACACTGAATTTGAATCAACATAATAATCAAGATTTACCACAGTTTCAGAACCGGTAATACTTAAAGCGTAACTCGAATCCATAGGGTAACCCGGAATGTCTGTGTAAATTCTGTAGTTGTCAATAGGTAAATTATTGAAAGTAAAAACTCCGCCTGCATCAGTAAGCGTACTTGCTACAATGGCACCGCCCGGATTTTTGCCCACTTTTACAGGTACGCCGGGAATTACATTTGTCATTACACCAACAGGACCCAAAATTAATTTTTGTCCGAAACCAACACCTTCATAAATTGTTCCGCTAATGTTTGCAGAACCGCTTAGCGCAGGCATTTCAAGCATTGCTACATTTGCAGAATCTATTTGCGTGCAACCATGCACAACTACAAGTGCAGAATCCCACAGATACTGATTGCCATAATATGTATTTACAAATGACGGCGATAAGGTAGATTCTGTACGCACATAATAGTTTCCGGCATTAACACCAGTAAAGGTATAAGCTCCGGATGCATTTGTAAGAGTGGCAAAAAGCGTATCATACAAGGCACTGCTGCTTCCTTGTGTAATTAAAAATACATCCGCACCATTCACTGCCCCTAAACTATAAGTAAGCACGCCCGAAATATCAGTATTTGGATTTGCATTCAGCGACGCGGTATATGTTGCAGTACAACCATTGGCATCTGTTCCCGTAACGGTATACGTTCCCAATTCGGCGGGTGTAATGGGGCCAATGACAGCATTTGTGGTGAATGCTGAATATCCGTTAGGCCCGCTCCAAACATAAGTAACAGCACCGCTTGCAGTAAGCGTGTCAAAAAGGCCATAACAACCTGCTGCACTATTTGCCACAAGTGATGGAGGAGGCAGTACAGTAACTGTTGCCGTAGCCGGTGAAAGCGACTGGCAACCCAACGCATCTATTCCCGTTACATTAATAGTTGTAGTTGCCACGCAAAACGCAGTTACGTTAACACCAAAAGACGCGCTTAATTCGCCGGATGGGCTCCAGTTATACGAATTTGCTCCGGCTGCTGTAAGAGCGGCGCTTCCGCCGACGCACATGCTTGGGCTGTTTACTGTAATTACAGGCGCGGCATTTATGATTACATTTGTATTGCCAACATTTACACAGCCGGTGGCAAGATCTGTAAGCGTTAGGTTATACATTCCTGCCCACGGCATAAATCCTGTCACGTTTGGATTCTGATTAGTATCTGTAAATCCGCTCGGGCCTGTCCAGGCGTAAGAAGGACTGCTTGCATTAGTCGTAGAAAGAATATTAATGGTTTGCCCTTCGCAAACCGGGCTGTTACTTGAACATGACACAGTAGGGAGCGGCAATACGGTTACCTGTACCGCATCAGAACTATTTGCAAAAACCGCATCGGTAACGGTTAGCGTGTAAATTGTTGTGGTCGAAGGGTTGGCTCCCGGATTGGGGACATTTGGATTGCTCAAACCTGTTGTTGGAGCCCATAAATATGTATATGGCGGGGTTCCAAAAACGGCTATTCCATTTAACGGGGTAGTAGAGCCGGCGCAAATGGTAACGTCAGAACCGGCGGCGGCAGTTACAGGTTGCGCCTCTGCAATTGCAGCGGATAAAAGTAAAAAAGCGAAAGGAAGTAATTTGTTTTTCATGCGAAATTTTTAGTCTCACAAATTTAATTCAAAAAACCACTTATTCAACTGCAAATATGTTAAGTGTAAAAATTCCGGCCCCCATTTCTGAGAGCCGGAATTTAAACACCCCATCAATTGCAATTTATTACAACAAATTACTTTTTATCATTTAATAATTTTCACAGAACCTAAACTTCCATCTTTACCAAATACATTAATAATGTAAATTCCCTCAGAAAGATTTGTTGTGTTCATCGTAAACACATTTTTTTCTTTGTTCACTCTTTTTTTTTCTCCTTACAACCTGCCCACACACATCCATTATCTGTACACTAACAGTATTTATTTCTGTTGAATTTAAATTTAACTGCGCAAATTCATTTACAGGATTTGGTGTTACAGAAATATTTATTTCGTTTACTCTGCTTCTCAGTTCAACTGAATTTATTGTTGTGTTGGTATGGATAGCAACTTTAAATTCGAAATAAATGCAGACAGTGTTTGTATATTGAGTTCCGCCGGATATAGGTTTTACATTTTTCTAAATTCATTACTGAAACAAAGCTGCGGTAATAGTATTCATCAAAGTATTCATTTATTACTTGTTTAGATTTAAAAAATTAATCATTTTTATCATAATTTATTAAGAAAATACCCATGAAAGGAATTACCTGTTTAATATTACTAAAATCAAAAAAAAGAAGGCTTTTGATGTGCGCAAATTCTGTTATTTAACACATTTCATCGTTCGATAAAGCAACTTGCCCTTCTCCTCTAAAAAACCTATTTTTGAGACTCTTTTTTTGAGCGAAAATAAGTCTCTCCCCGGCCTGTTTTTCGGTAGTGATTTAAGCGTGTGTTCAAAAACAATAATTTAAAAACAATGAAAAAAAATCTACTCGCACTTTTCGCATTATCCGCTTTTAATTTTGTTTCGGGGCAAATCATGTTCACAGATCATGAAAGCGGAAGCTTTGGAATGACAAATTTTAATATGCGTTGTATGGAAACCTACAATGGCAAAATTTATATTGGTGGCGGAGATTACAATCCTGATTCTGCAAAAGTAGGCGTTTCTGCTGATGGAGCAACCGGAACTTTTTCTCAGGACCTTTCGTTTTCAACCATATCATCAGGCAAAGACGATCAGCACGTAAACGTTCTTAAAGCAAGCGCTGCCGGAAATTTTTTATTTGCCGCAACAGATATTTATGCAGACGACTCTCACGTATATCGTTTCGACGGAAGCAACTGGATTGATTTCGGAAATATTCCGTATCCATTCGGAGATTCATCCTGGTATGCCGGAATTACTGCTATGGAAACATTTACTTCTACCGGTTCAAACGACTCTATTTACATTGCACTCAGTTCAAGCGGTAACGGAAACATTAACGGAATAGGAACCTGCATTTTCAGAACATCTGTTAACAACCCGGGCTGGGTATTTGTAGACAGTCTTGGTATTAATGATGGTTCAGTAAATGATTTTTCTGTTTTTAATAATCAACTTTTTTTCTGTACAGATTATAACACGCGCGTTTTTGCCTCAGCAACCGGAACAAATTTTACGGCGGTAAGTGATACCGGATTGTATGCCGGAAGTTTTCTTCAGGAAATTACCTGCCTTGAAGTTTTTAACGCTGAGTTGTATGCAGGTGGCAGCGCAGGCGGACAAACTTTTGCAGAGATCTGGAAAACAAGCGATGGTTTAAACTGGACACAAGTGGGTCCGACAGGAATTAATCCGGGATTTGATGTGGATATAATCAAAGATTTAAAAGTGAGTAACAACAATCTTTATGTATTGGGAGTTGAAGCTATGGCAGCTTTTCAAAGAAATTCTCAAAACGCTTCTTCTTCTATGTTTGGTAATCAGACCCAGATTTACTCCTATGACGGCACTAACTATACGCAAACAGATTTAAATTCAATAAGCACATCAAGCGATAACGGTAGTTGGGCCTTACTGTCTTACCAGAATTCACTTTATGCCGGCGGACCAAATTTTGCAGTGACCAATCATTTATACAAAGGTTATTTTCCACCTACTGCATCCTTTAATCTTTCCAACGATACTACTTGTTTGTTCTCAAGCATTACCGGTTATAATACCTCAACAGGATACGATTCTACAGAGTGGTTCATTAACACTAACATTGTTTCTTATATTGATACCACTCCTCTTGGTTTTTACAGCACAACAGGGCCCGATACGGTAATGCTCATTGTTTACAACGGCCCCAATTCAGATACTGTTTCGCAAATTGTATTTGTAGGAAACCAGTTTTCAGTAGATTCAATAAATTACATTTCTGCCAGTGTGTGCGCAACAACACCCACCAACTATTCTGTATTTACTTCTGGCGGAACTTCGCCTTTTACATATTCCTGGCAATACTCCGGGTCTTCAGCAGGTACACAACAAACAATTACACTAAGCCCCGCTGCCAGTAGTACATTAAGTGTAAGTTGTACAGATCATTTTGGTTGTACCGCTTTTTCAAGCGGCTTTGTAAATGTACTCTCCTCAACAGATATTGTTGGCACCATAAATTACAGCAGTGGGCAGGTAGCAAATGGAAATGTGTATTTAATAAAACAAGGAGCCTCTTCTGCGCTTTACGATACAGTTTCTGTTGTGTCAATTTCTGCAGCGCCGGCAGGTGATTTTATTTTTACAGGAATTCCGGCAGGCGGATATATAATCCGTGCCGAAGCAAATTCCGGAACGTATCCGCTTTTAGTGAATACATATTACGGCGATCATTATTTGTGGGATTCTGCTCTTACAGCAATTCACGGTTGCTCTGCTGCTGACACAAATAATATTATGATGGTTGAACTTCCTGTGCTAACCGGCCCGGGCTCCATACACGGAACAGTTTACGAAGGTATTGGTTTCGGACAAAAATTAATTTTAGGTCCTGTTGGTGTAATGACTAACGTAATTCCGGGCGTACCTGTAAAAGTTGGAAAAAATCCGGGAGGCGCCATTGTGCAAACCGGATTAACTGATGTAAACGGCCAATTTGATTTTATGAATCTGCCTTATGACAATTACAAAATTTACACAGACATTCCCGGCTACCCTATGGACTCAAGTTACGCAGTTACACTAAGTGCCGCAACAGACAGTTTAATTAACCTGGATTATTATGTAGATTCAAATTCTGTTTACATTGATCTGACAACAGCAATACATTTTGTTTCAAAAAACACTTCTTCAGTAAGAATTTATCCGAATCCTTCTAACGGACAAATTAAAATTCAGACAGTAGAATTGAATAATTCAAAAGGGCTGATCAGAATTTTTGACGTAAGCGGAAGATTGGTTTTTTCTTCAAAAGAAAATTCATTTCAATCAAACTCAATCATAACAATTGATCTGGATGCAAACGAAATTTCATCAGGAACTTATTTTCTTGAAATTCCGGGAACACCTGAAAAATACAAAATCGTAGTAATTAAAAACTAACCGTTAGTGAAGGGCGTAAGTGCAGGTGCTGCGATTGGCATTAAACCAAGAATCAAAAAAAAAATCAATATGAGAAAACACCAACTTTTCGTAATCGCAGTTCTCTTTTTAATTTCAGGAATTTCAAAATCGCAGGTACTTAACTGGGACACTGCCCACATTGGCGGTATGGGCGATGGCAATATGCAATTTGAATCTGCCAAAGTTTACAACAATATTTTATACTTAGGTTCTGGAGACGGATCGTCACTTTCAAAACTGTTTTATTCTACAGATGGTTTTAATTATGACACTTTACTGTCCTACAACTCAGTAAGAGATGTGGCTGATAGCAAGATCACAGAAATGGATTCTGCCGGGGGTAAATTATTTTTTAGCGCAAACAATTTTGCTGCAGGTGCAAGAGTATATGAAATGAGTGGTACCACAGTAGGCTACGTAGGACAACCTGCGTTTGCAGGCGGCCCCGCTTCTTCATTTGGAGGCGTATCTGCTTTAAAATCTTTTAACGTTGGTGGTGCAGATAGTTTATACGTTGCTTTTGAAAACTACACCAATGGAGCAGAGATATGGAAAACCTCGTTGAACCCACCATACAACTGGACCCTTGCACTTGCAACAGAAGACAGCATTGGAGGCATTTATGATCTTGCCATGTTTAACGGAAAAATTTATGCGGCAGCGCAACTCGGTTATATTTTCGAATCGGCAGATGGAGTTAACTGGGCAATTAATGCAAACTCAGCAAATGGTTTTGGAAATAACGATGTAGATTGTTTTAACGTGCTGAGTGTTTTTAACGGCAAATTATTTGCAGGCATAGGTAGCTACAATAACGCGGTAAGCGTTTGGTCAACAGCAGATGGAATTACATGGGACTCATTAGCGTTTACTAATATAAACCAAAGCGGTTTAAGCACTATTTCGCATTTTACACAAGAGGGCTCAACCCTTTGGATGACCGTGAACGGAGATTACGGCAGCGCTTTTGCAGCTCAATCAGGCATGCAAACAATGGGCATGTCCTTTGGCCCTATTGTTTTGCAATCTATAGATGGTGGTCTCACTTTTGACCGGAGATCAGTAAATAATTTCGGAGAGTTTGATAATGACGGAGTATATAATCTTACACTCTATAAAAACAATCTCTTTGCTTCTGGCCCAAGCTTTTATGGAAATGGCGGGCGCGTATATCACACCTGCCTTGCTCCTATGCCTTCCATTACCCACAGCATGCCGCTTGATACAACTTGCGTAAACGACAACCAGACTTATTTCGGCAATACCTTGGGCGCAACAAATTTTTCGTGGTATGACGATGCAAATTTTATTGTATTTGCGCAAAACACAAACATCATTTTTCCAACAGGCGGAAATCACACAGTTAAATTTATTGCACAAAATTATGCTTGTGTAGATTCTGCAATGATGAATATTTATGTTACACCACAACTGATAGTTGATTCTGTTACTGCCCCTTCAGGAATTCAATGTGTAAATACTAATATGACACTTGCCATTTACACTACAGGCGGTACTATGCCATTATATTATAACTGGACAGAAAGCGGCTCGACGATTGGAAACACCCAATCTATTACTATTCCCACCGGAAACACAAGTTCTATTACAGCAACGTATTATGATCACTATGGCTGTTCTGCATCAGGCAATCCTCCAATAGTAACTGTTTTTAACTCCACTCCAATTTACGGAACAATTAATTACAGTCTTGGCTCCGTTACCAATGGAAATATGTATTTGATAAAACAAGGCGCCAGTTCTTCCTTGTATGATACAATGATGGTACAACCCATTTCAGCAGCCGGAGATTATTTTATTTCGGGTTTAACTGCCGGAAATTATTACATAAGGGCAGAGG
>JACMLS010000166.1 GCA_014379485.1 Bacteroidia bacterium
AAAAATCAGAAATAAAATCAATGCCCGGAATTTTCAGGTATTCACCTGATCTTTTAGTAAAGGAAATTGAAAGTTGCATGAAACTGGGCCTGAATACTTTTTGTTTGTTTCCGAATATTGAAGAGCGCTTGAAAAACAAAACTGCTTCAGAAGGATGGAACCATAAAGGTTTATATCTGAAAACAATTAAACAGGTAAAAAAGAAATTACCCGAAGCAAATATAATGACAGACGTTGCCATGGATCCGTACAGCAGCGATGGGCACGATGGCCTTGTAAGAAAAGGAAAAATTGTAAATGATGCTACATTAATTATTCTTGGGCGCATGGCTTTGGCGCAGGCAGAAGCAGGTGCCGATATTATTGGCCCCAGCGATATGATGGACGGACGTGTTGGTTATATCCGCGAAAAATTAGACCAATCGAATTTTAAGCGCGTTTCTATAATGAGTTACACGGCAAAATATGCAAGCGCGTTTTACGGACCATTCAGAGATGCGTTGGACAGCGCGCCAAAATTCGGAGATAAAAAAACATATCAAATGGATCCGGCCAACAGCAAAGAAGCATTGATAGAAGCAGAACTTGATACGATGGAAGGCGCAGATTTTTTAATGGTAAAACCTGCCTTGTCTTATTTAGATGTAATAAAATCTTTAAGCGATAATTTTAATTTACCAATCGCTGCCTACAATGTAAGCGGAGAGTACGCAATGGTAAAAGCAGCAGGCGCAAAAGGCTGGATAGACCCCAACAAAGTGCGCGACGAAATTTTACTGAGCATTAAGCGTGCGGGCGCAAAAATTATTCTTACTTATTTCGCTAAGGAAGTGGCGCTCGCAAATTTAAAACCACAATAGAAGCAATAGAGCACATAGAAAAATAAACTCTATTGTGTTCTATGTTTCTATTGTGGTTGAGATGAGTTTATTTCTTCTTCCGCAGTTTCTTTATCTGCTTATCGCACTCGGCAATTTTTTTCTTCAGGATCTTGTCTTTTGGTTTTTCTTTGAGGGCTTCTTCAAAATAAAAACGGGCTAATTCAAAATCGCTGTTCTTAAATTTTTCATCGCCTAAAACTTCAGGCTCTTCGTAAGGTGGAATAATATAGGTTTCTACATTTTCTGAAGTGGTCATGGTATCCATTCCAGCAGCATTCATCATTTCATCACCCATTTTTAAAAGTGCCTCGTTGAGCATTTTATCTAACGAATCCTGCATCAATTTCATCTCTGCTTCTGTTGGCCCCAGAAAACCCCTGATTTTTACTAATCGCTTAGGAATCCCGTAAAATATTTCTTCCACCAGATCCGATGCAGCTTTTCTCATAGAATCAGACTGCTCTGGGCTTGGATCCTTAAAGGAGTTTGCCCTGCTGGCCATTTCAGAAAAAGTTTTAAGATCAGGACAACTTTTAACCGGCAATTTATTTACTTCATTCAGCTTTTGCTGTACACGGCAAACTTTTTTAATTGCAAGTGCCTGCTCAAAAAAAACTTTTGCTTCTTTGGTTTTCCCCAAAGCCATACAACTGTCTCCTTTTGTTTCGCAGATAGAAAAGGTGAATTCTTTTTCTGTAACAAAATCACCCCACGAATCTGAATCTGGGTGTACAACCTGTGATGACAGTAGCTGCACTGCAAAAAAGAAAAATAAACAAATCAGATTTCTCATTACACTCAAAGATACGGAAATAACTGTTTCAGGTATTCGCTACGCGACCAGGGAAATTTTTTCTTTGTTTATTTTAACCAGGAGGCCGTCACTATGTGACTGACTGGCTGCTTAAAAAATCTCTTCGTAGAAACTCATAATTCATTCGCGGGCGGCTTTTTCAATTTTTCATAATCAGAGCCCATCACCCGCTTTAAATAATCTCCGAATTTCTCATCTTCAAACTTCGGGCAATTTTGCAAGGCATAATTAAATTTATCCATTACTTCATCATACGACTTAAATTGTTTCAGTAAGGTTCTTTCATCTTTCGTCTCCCAAAAACCACCCTCGTCCGTCATTTTAAAATCATTAAGATATTTTGGGGCTGAATATTTGAAGAAACGAATAAGAAGGCTGTGAATTTCAATTCCAGCGTACTCTGTTTTTACGTGAACGCCAGTGATGAGCTCTTCCAAACTTTTATCACCGCTTTCTGCATAAAACAAAAGCATGGCGGGGGTACAAACCTTTCCATTAGAAAGAAACGCAAAACTCACAGTTTCGCAGCCCGGCGGATTAAAAATTATTCCATAAAGGTTTCCTGTAAACTCTGTTTTTCCAAATACACTGTCCGGAAATTCTCTTTCAAAAACATGATGTTCCCATTCGTAAGCCTCACAAAAATTCTCAACTTCTTCAATTAAATTATTCAGAAGATCTTTGCTTTTCAATTTTCCGCTATAATGAATGCTTAGTCCCATTTAACTACTTATTAGTTTGCAAATGAAATGTTTGGTTGAATACTTGAAATCATTTACAATCTGAATTACGGATACACTCATTTTAACCACAGAGTACTCTGAGAGGAAACACAGAGAAAATTTTTTCAGAAGTTTGCATGCTGAATTATTTTGAAACTCTATTTTCTCAACAACTCCAAAGCAGTCCAGGCCATCAATCCGCTTCCTATCTCAAGTGCGTTCTCATCAATATCAAACGTAGGTGTATGCACACCGCTCGTAATTCCTTTTGCCTTGTTGCCTGTGCCCAAACGATAAAAACACGAGGGAAGAATTTGCGAGTACCAGGCAAAATCTTCGGCCGTCATTCTTAAAGGAAGTTCTTCTACGTTTTCTTTTCCAAGAAATTCAATTGCTGCGTTTCTGCAAATGTTTGTTATGCTTTCTTCATTAACTAAAAAAGGATAACCTCTGTCAATTCTTACAACAGCGGTTCCATTATTGTTTTTGCAAATTTCTTCTGCTATCTCTTTTATTTTCTGATGAGCGGTAGTTCTCCACTCTTCATTCATGGTTCTGAAAGTTCCGGCCAGTTCAACTTTTTCGGGAATAACATTGGTAACACCATCGCCAATAATTTTTCCGAAGGCCTGCACTGTGGGAATTTCTATTCCGTCTTTATCAAAATGTTTTTGCTTCATGAAAAATTTATCGAGCTCCAATAAAATTTCTGCAGCTATTAAAAGCGGAGAATTATAATCTGCCGGCATTGCTGCATGGCCGCCTTTTCCGTTTACCGTAATATAAATCTCATCTGTACTTGCCATATACATTCCGTTCCTGAAACCAACTTTACCTGTTTCCATACTCGGAAAAACGTGTTGCCCGATAATTAATTCAGCATCCGGATCTTTCAGCGCATTTTCTTTGATCATTAAAGAAGCGCCGCCCGGAAGCAATTCTTCGCCCGGCTGAAAAACTAATTTTACAGTTCCCTCAAAATCGTTTTTCAATTCGTTTAAGATCATTGCTGCGCCAAGTAAACAAGACGTATGCACATCGTGCCCGCAGGCATGCATTACGCCGGAATTTTTAGAACAATAATCAACAGAATTTTTTTCTGTTATGGGAAGTGCATCCATGTCGCCACGTAAAGCAATTATTTTCTTACCGGGATTTTTTCCATAGATATGTGCAACAATTCCTGTTTTCACAAAACCCGCTTTGTATTCTATTTTTAACTCATCTAAAATCTTACAAATGAATTTTGAAGTTTCAAATTCCTGAAAAGATAATTCAGGATGCGCATGCAGGTGATGACGGATTTTTTGGATCCTTTCAAAATTGTTTTTTGCGAGTTGTTTTATTTTTTGTTTGAGCATTTTTTAATGATCCGTAATTTTACTTTGTTAGTTCTTTGAAAACCCTGTTCAGTCCTTTCAGCATTAAAAGCATAATAGCAAATGCAAATAAAAGTAAAATGGTGTTTACAAGAAAATACAAGGCTTTATTATCATAATTATCCCATGTTGCTGCGAGAATTCCGCTGAATTTATTTCCTATTGAAGTAGATAAAAACCAGCCGCCCATCATGAGTGCAGTTAAACGTGGTGGCGAAATTTTTGAAACAAGGCTTAAACCCATTGGCGACAAACACAATTCTCCCACAGTTATTACACCATATGTTCCAATGAGCCACCACAAACTTGCCTTGTCCATACCGTTGTTGCAATAATAAACGGCCCATACCATTACCAATGGAGACAAAGCAGAAATAAATAAACCGAGCGCCATTTTAGAAGGAGTGGTTGGCTCCTTTCCCTTCCGTCTTAGCATTGCAAAAAAACCAACAACAACAGGCGTAAGTAAAATTACCCAACCGGGATTAATGGATTGAGAAAGTTCTGTTGGCAACGTATATATCTCTCCATTCTTTTTTGGAATTTTATCGCAGTCAAGGTTTTTAAAATAAGAAGGGTAATCCAGATAGTTCATCACAGAATCCTTATTTACTCTAATAGTTCTGAACTGTTCATCAAGTAAGGGCCTTACTTTTTCAGTCATTTTAATTGTATCTATCTGGTACAGCGATTTTGCAGTGGGCATTATAGCTACCGGAAGATTTCTGTTGGTATAAGAATCCATCCATGTTGTAAGTGCTGTTCCGTTCTGTTTAAACACAGCCCAAAACATTACAGAAACAATAAAGATCAGGTACATTACTTTTAAGGGTCTTTTTTCCTGTATGTCTGCTTTAAAATAAAGCGACCCATAAAAAATAACTACGGGAATGCAGGCAAAAATAAAAGCATCGTTGGCATCATTTCCAAAAATATTGCCCGGCATCAGCCACCCGATAACGGCAGCGCCTAAGGCAGGTAAAAGTGTGGTTGAAAAAATAAACCCTAACGATTTATCTCCATCTTTTAATGGTTTTAAAATATCTGCATGCCGGTAATGTTTAATGCCGATCAAAAAAATGATCACTCCTAAAAACATGCCTATCCCGGCAGCACAAAAAGCGCCCCCCCACCCAAAAATATTCCTGGCCGCAGCGGCAACAAATGTGCAGATAAATGCCCCCACATTAATACCCATGTAAAAAATATTATAACCGCTGTCTTTATTTTTTTTATACTTCTCATCGTCATATAAATTTCCGAGCAGGGTAGAAATATTCGGTTTAAAAAAACCGTTTCCTATAATTGTAATTCCGCAGGCAATGTAAAAAACGGTGAGATTGTGAACGGCCATTAAGCAATATCCTATTCCCATTAAAATTCCGCCAATCACAACAGATTTTATATAGCCTATCTTTCTGTCCGCTATAAGTCCTCCAACAAAAGGAGTAAGAAAAACAAGCGCAATATAAGTTCCGTAAATTCCCGAAGCATCTTTAGAGTCCATTCCCCACTCACGTTTCAGGTAAAGAAAAAAGATAGCTATCATCAGGTAATACCCGAATCGCTCCCACATTTCTGTAAAGAATAAAAAATATAAACCTTTTGGATGTTTTTTATTACTCATGATTTGCATGCTGATTGTGTGTAAATATACAGAAAGAGAATCAGATTTCCTTTCCTGAAAAAGGTCACACCGAATGCGTTTTTTTTGTTACATTTATTGAGAAACAGACCCCGCTTTATCTTATGAAGGACAGTCAGAAAAAAATTTCAGGCAAATGGTTTTTGGTGGTTTTTTTACTTGCCGCTTCCTGTGTTTTTTCGCAACAACACAACTTCACAAAATATTCTGTAAAAGAAGGCATCCAATCTCAGGTTTCGTGTATTACGCAAGATAGCCGGGGATATATGTGGATTGGAACAAACAACGGAGGCGTTGCTTTATTTGATGGAAAAACTTTTTCTTACTTCACAAAAGAAAACGGTTTAAGCAATAATAATATCAGCGCTATCTGCGAAGACAAACAAGGAAATATCTGGATAGGAACCGTAAACAGCGGCCTTGATAAATATGACGGTAAAAAATTCATTCATTACAGCATGAAAGATTCTGCTTTTACCGAGAGTAGTTCTATCCGAAATTTATTTTGCGACAAAAAAGGAAATTTGTGGATCTCTACAGAAGATGCGGTGAACATTTACGATGGAAAAAAATTTCGCTGGTTTGAAAAAACCAAAAGTCTAAGCCACAGGAAGGCGTTTAAAATATTTGAAGACAGCAAAGGAAATATATGGTTTGGTTTTAAAAAAGGAAAATCAGACGGCGTTGATAAGTATGATGGCAAAACAATTACACATTACAAAATAAAAGACCTTGGCAGTGATATGGTCAGTTCTTTTGCAGAGGACAAGAATGGGGTATTATGGCTGGGAAGATCTAATTACAACAGATCAGGAAGCTCTTTGTTCTTTATGGAGGAAGATAATTTTGTTCCTTTCAACATAGGCGGCCTTTTAGATACATTGAATATATATGATCTTATTGCCGACAGAAAAGGAAATTTATGGATGGGAACACAGGGCGCGTTTAAAGCGACTGGCTTCATAAGAAAAAATCCATCGCAGCGCACAAAATTAAATATGTTTATAAAAAGCGGACCCAAAATTATTTTAGGAAAAAGAATTGAGGGCTCAGAAAATATGGACACCGTTTTTATGTGGGAGCATTTTACAAAAAAATATGGCCTGCCTGATGAGGTAATTAAATGTGTGTATGAAGACCGCGAAGGAAACATGTGGTTTGGAAGCAATGACGGTGTAATAAAATATTCTAACGATGCCTTTGTACATTACGGACAGAAAGAAGGATTAAGCGAACCGGTATTCCAGATCTGCCAGGACAAAGCTGGAATAATGTGGACTAATAATACCTCTGGCCTTTTTGTTTTTAATGGTGACAACTTTATTGCACCCGATAAAATTTTTAAGGAGTTAGGAAACAAAAATATCCCCTCTAACCTTTTTCAAAGCAAATCAGGAGATCTGTGGCTTGGTTCAGAAAAAAACGGAATTATTTCTTATAATGGAGAAGTAATGAAATATTATACACCGGCAGAACCTTCGCGAAAATATTCCGCATTTCCATATTACGAAGACAAGAGCGGAAACATCTGGTCGAGGGTTTACGGAAAAGGTGTTGCTGTAATGAAATTCTCTCCGTCGGATGGCGGAAAATTTAGTTTTTATCCGGATTCCGGCAGCGTTCCTTTCAATGTTTCAACCATGATAGTTGACAAACAAAATTCGCTTTGGTTCTGCGTTGCCAATGTTGGTTTATTCAGATATGATGGCAAAAAATATACTGTTTTTACTGAAAAAAACGGGCTTGATGATGCGGGCATCAGAAATTTTTATGAAGATAAATGGGGAAATTTGTGGGTGACAACCTGGGCTGATAAAGGTTTGTTCAAATATTCCGAAAATAAATTTCTTGCATTCAATTCTTCAAATGGTTTCAGTGATGAGGCAGTGGTTTGTATACTGGAAGATAAATGCGGCAACAGTTGGTTTGGTACTGATGGCGATGGCGTATTTAAATTTGACGGAAAAACTTTTACCCGTTACTCAACCAAAGAGGGATTGAACAATAATACAATAATGTCTTTGGTAAATGACGACAAGGGCAATCTTTGGGCCGGAACAAATAAGGGCATCAATAAAATTACGCTGGATAAAAATTGCGCAGTTTTGCAAATAAGACCGTTGGGATACAATGAAGGATTTACCGGGATTGAATGTAATACCAACGCTGCTTTTAAAGACAACGAAGGCTGCCTGTGGTTTGGAACTTCAACTGTTCTTACCAAATACAGCCCAAAAGAAGACCTTACAAATTCAATTCCTCCGCAAATAAATCTTACGGGCATAAGCTTGTTCTACGAAAAAACTGCCTGGGAAAATTTTTCCGATAGCATTTCTTCCTGGAGCCTGCTTCCGGCAGATCTTTCATTGCCTCATAATAAAAATCACCTTACATTTAATTTTATAGGAATCAGTCACCGCTCACCCCAAAACGTTCACTACTGTTTTAAAATGGAAGGCATGGATACTGCCTGGTCTAAAGAAACTGAAAAAACAGAAATTACTTTTTCCAATCTCTCTCCCGGAAAATATACATTTAAAGTAAAAGCGCGCAACGAAAATAATTACTGGTCAGCGCCGATTGCCTTCTCGTTTGAAATTCAATATCCATGGTACAGAACCTGGGGTGCTTATGCAGGGTATGTAATTGGATTTTTCAGTATTCTTTTCGGCTTTAACGGGGTGCGAACCAAACAACTTAAAATACGGCAACAGGAACTGGAAAAAACAGTGAAGGAAAGAACAACGGAATTAGAAGAACAAAAACTTGTGGTAGAAGAAAAAAACAAAGAAGTACTTGACTCTATACGATATGCGAGCAGAATTCAGCGGGCATTGATTACCAGCGAAAAATATATTCACAAAACATTGAACAAAATTAATAATCAGTCTAAAAAATAAAATATGCAACGCGTTTTATCAGGTGTCTTTCTATTTTTATTCTGTTTATTTTCAGTTGCACAAACTCCTGACGAAATCTTACAGGCTGCCAACAAAAATTATTCGGCTAAACAATATGGCAAAGCCGCTCTGTTGTACGCGCAATGCTTAGATTCTTTAAAGGACAGAAAAAATCCGGATATAGAATACAACGCTGCCTGTTCCTTTTCTAGGGCCGGCAATCATGAAAAAGCTTTCGAACACCTGAACAAAGCAATTGAAGATGGCTGGATAGATAAGAAACATACTTTTTCTGACCCAGACCTTGTTCCGCTTTACGGAGACGAGCAATGGAAATTGTTCACAGCCGCCTTCGAAGGAAAAATTGAGGCCAAAAAAACTGATTATACCTGGGGGGTTTATTTCGGCATTCTGTTTATTTTATTCTTTTACAATCTATTTCTTCTTTTAATGCTAAGAACAAAAGTTTACTTATTCTACACGCTGCTGATTCTTGTTTTTGCTCAGCTTGAGTACGCTACAAATCCCCCGTTTGCAGTCTTAATTTCAAAAGTTTTTTTCTGGATGCCACTTCTTGCGGGAGTAAAACAAGCCTTTATCTGTTTCGCTTCATTAGCAACAATGGCCTATCTGCTCTTTGTGCGCGAATTTCTTCAACTGAAAAGCAAATCGAAAAAACTCGATCTAACACTAAAAATACTGATTGTTGCTTTAGCTATACAAACCCTGCTAACTTACTTTCTTCGCTTTCCAGTAAGACCAATTGCATATAGCATGTGGCTTATAAGTTATGGTGTTGCAATTGGCGCCGGAATTTATTGCTGGAGAAAAGGTTATCGCCCGGCACGCTTTTTTGTTTTGGCCGCAAGCCTGCACACCATTGGCGTTTTTCTTGGAACAGCAAATGATATCGGGTTGATTCATTTCGATATTACTTTCGGCGTTTTAAAATCTTATAACATAGGAGGAATTGGTTTTTTAATTTCTCTGGCACTTGCCCTTGGCGATCAGATCAACATTCTCAAAAAAGAAAAAGAAAATGCACAGCAAAAAGCATTAGAGAATCTTGAAGAAAAAGTAAGAGAGCGGACAAACGAATTAAAAGAACAAAAAGTTTTAATTGAAGAAAAAAACAAAGAGGTAATGGATTCTATCCGCTACGCAAGCAGAATTCAGCGGGCTTTGATTACTTCAGAAAAGTATATTTCAAGAAACCTAAAAAGAATAAACAACCCTTGAAATTATTTTTAATGTCAAAAAAAATCACATTACAGCTTTTAGTTTTTTTACTGAACTCGTTTTGCCTCCTTTTTTCGCAAAAAACAGATTCACTTAAAAAACTTTACGCCGCAGAAAAAAACGACACAATCAGAATAGATCATTTAATAAACATTTGCTGGGCTTACCAGGACCTTGGCGAGTACAACAATGCGCTTGAACACGGATTCAATGCCAGAACTTACAGTAAAAAAGTAAATTATAAAAAAGGAGAGGCAGACGCCTGTAACCGCATAGCAGAGGTTTTTCGCCTGCAGGGCAATTATTCTATGGCGCTGGATTACCAGTTGCAGAATTTAAAAATAAGTGAAAAAGCGTTATACTACTATGGAATTGCAAAAGCACACAAAAATATCGGAGTAATTTATTTTCAGCAGGGAGACAACGAAAAAGCATTGAAGGAGTTTTTATCAGGCTTGAATTTTTTTGAAAAAGTAAACAGTAAACTGGGAATAGGACACAGTTATCACAACCTTGGAATGCTTTATGAAAAGGAAAAGAACTTTGACAAAGCAACTGAGTATTATAAGAAAACACTCGAAATAAAAAAAGACCAGGGAGATACTAAAGGAATTGCCGCCATACATTTACAGCTTGGTAAAATTTTTCAGGAACTGATGCCCGGCCACGCTGAATTTGCAGACAGCGCCTTTCAGCATTATTTACTTTCCGGAAAAATGAGCAGGGAAATTAATTATTTACCCGGCATTGTGCAATCTGATTTAAATGCAGGAAAAATAAAGTTTATGCTTAATGATCTTAAAGGGTCAGAAGTATTTCTTACTGAAAGCATGAAGCAGGCAAAGCATGCCGGGGCAAGAGACCTTATTAAACAAAGCTGTCTTGCACTGGCGGAGTTAAATGAAAAGAAGAAAGATTACCAAAAGGCGCATTACTATTTTAAAACCGCTATTGCTTACCGGGACAGTACAGAGAATGAGGCCAACACAAAAAAAATGGTGCAACTGCAAATGCAATACGAGTTTGGAAAAGTACAGGTAGCAGACAGTTTGCGTAACCTGGCGAATATTACCGAAGAAAAAACGCATCATGAACAGGATCTGCAAAAACAAAAACTGATTACCTATTGCGGTATCGGGGGCTTTGTACTTATGCTTATCATTGCAGTTTTTGCATATCTCGCTTTTAAAAACAAACAAAAGGCCAACGCTATAATTTCTTTACAAAAAGATGAAGCAGAATTTCAGCGCAAAAAAGCTGAACAACAGAAAGAAATTGCAGACAGCCAGCGTATCATTGCTTATGAACAGAGACTGGTAATTGAAGAAAAACAGAAGGAGATCCTTGCAAGTATACATTATGCAAGAAAAATTCAGCGCGCATTGATCACAAATGAAAAATACATTGAAAGAAATTTAACAGCGCTGCGAAAAGTAAAATAATGAAGCTTCTCAATAAAATAATTTACCGCCTCTTAAGCAATACAAACAGTTGCTGTATTTTATTCTTTATGCTCACCCTTGTTCCGTTTTTCGTTTCCTCTCAAAAAAATTACATTGACTCTCTCAAATCAATTATCAAAACCACAGGCAGTGATTCTGAAAGAGTGAAGTGTTTAAATAAACTTGGAAGCAAATACCGCGCAAAAGGAAATTATGATTCGGCATTGTATTATGCAAACAATGCCTTGGCGCGTGCAGAAGGAATTAATTTTAAGGCAGAACGAGCTACTGCATTCAGCATCGCAGGAAATGTATACTGGAGCAAAGGAAACTATCCGCTCGCATTAAAAAATCATTTTGCCGCCCTTGAGATCAGAACAAAGATCAAAGACAGCCTTGGTCTTTCTAAATCATACAGTAATATCGGAATGGTTTATGAAGAAAAAGGAAACTATGAGCAGGCTCTTAAATTTCTGTTTTCTGCACTTAGAATTTCTGAAGCAGGCAATGACGTTGATGGAATGATCAGCGCCAACAATAACCTGGGAAACCTTTATTTTCAGCAGAAAATGCTCGATGAAGCAATTACGCATTACAAGGAAGGCATTGCCCTTGCAACAAACTCAAAAGATAAATCTGTTTTGCCCAGCCTTTACAACGGTGTTGGCGCAGTTTATTCAGGCCAGAACAAATTTGATGAAGCGCTTGAAAATTTTAATCTTGCCGCAGCAATAAGCAATGAAACCGGAAACAAGAGGGCAAAAGCAAATGCCCTGTCAAACATCGGACACGCTTTCAGTAACAAAAAAAACTCCACGAAAGCCCTTGAATCGTTTTTGCAGGCAGAAAAGATCAACGAAGAGCTGGGCGATTTTCATGCGCTTGCAATTACACTAATGAATATTGGCTCGGTAAAAGTGAACACAGGCCATAACGAAGAAGCTGAAAAGTATTTTTATAAAGGAATGAAAACGGGCCTTGAAATTGGTTCGCCTGAACTTGTGGTAACTGCTGAAAAAGAATTAAGTTACCTCTTTTCTAAAACAAACCGGTTCAAAGAAGCCCTTATCCATTACAAAAACTTTGTTCGCCTGCGCGATTCATTGTACAACGAAGAAAGCACAAAAAAATCTGTGCAGACTCAAATGCAATATGATTTCGACAAAAAATCTGCTGCCGATTCTATAAAAAATTCAGAAGCTAAAAAGTTTGAAGAAATAAAACACCAGCAGGAAATTGCGCATCAAAAGGTATATACTTACGGAGGGATTTTTGGTTTTGTTGTAATGATCATTGTAGCGGGAATTTCTTTTATAGCTTTTAGAAATAAGAAAAGAGCAAATGTGGAGATTGCAATGCAGAAACATTTAGTGGAAGAGAAACAAAAAGAAATATTAGATAGCATTTATTATGCCAGGAGAATTCAAAGAGCTTTGATCACAAATGAAAAATATTTTGAACGCAATCTGAAAAGATTAAAAACCGGCAGCAAATGAAAACCACAGTAAAATATTGTATGGTCTTCTTTTTACTCGTGACAGAATTTTGTTTTCCGCAAGCGGCAGACCCTGTAAAAGACTCGTTGCTTAACGCGTTAAATACCGCTACAGAAGACATTTCAAGAATCAAAACGCTGAATCTCCTTAGCCGCCATCTTTGTAATACCGGAGATATTGCGGATGCGCGCGTTTATACTTTAAAGGCAGAGGTTCTTGCAAATAAAATACATTTTAAAAAAGGATTAGTAGGTGTGTACGCAAATTTCGGGGTAATTTACACTGACCAGTCAAATTTTCCGAAAGCACTTGAATACTATCTGAAATCTTTAAAGATCTGTGAAGAGATAGGGGATAAACCAGGAACAAGCGCCGCTTATTCAAACATTGGAATTGTATACCAGGACCAGGAGAATTTTGAAAAGGCGCTTGAATTTTTTATGCTTTCGCTGAAAATAAAAAAAGAGATGGGCGACACGAAAAGAATTTCAACCACCTACACAAATATAGGCGGTGTATACACCCACATGAAAAATTATCCGATGGCACTTGAGTATTTTTCAAAAGCAATAGAATTAAAGAAAAAATCTTCAGATAAAAGAGGCCTTGCCATTTGTTACAATAACATCGGGATCATTTTTAAAGAGCAAAAAAAATTTCCGGAGGCCATGAACTATCTTACAGAAGCATTAAATCTACGAAAGGAAATAAACGATAAAAGAGGAATGTGTAATTGTTACAACAATATCTGTGCGATCTATATAATTAAGGAGGATTACAACAAAGCGCTGGATTATTGTAACCTCGGATTTAAGATCGCTGTTGAAATAAACAATATCGAAGAAAAACGTTACTGTTACCAGAATTTTGCATACATTTTTGCAGGAACAGGCGATTTCAAAAAAGCTTATGAAAACTCAGTTGCAAACAAAAACCTGACAGATAGTGTTTTCAATTTAGAAAACAGCAGGCAAATGAGTGACCTGAAAACTAATTTTGAAGTTGAAAAAAAAGAAATTGAACTGAACGCCAAAGCGGAAATTGAAAAAGAAAAATTAAATGCGCTTGATGCTGAAGAAAAAAAGAGACAAAAAATTATAATTTGGTTTTCATTTTTAGGGCTTGCACTGGTACTTACCTTTGTTGGTTTTATTTTGCGATCGCTTCACAAAACAAAAAAACAGAAAAAAATAATTGAATCTCAAAAAAAAGAAGTTGAAAAGCAAAAAGAAAGAGTAGATGTTGCCTTTGAGCAACTGAATGAAAAAAACAAAGAAGTAATGGACAGCAT
>JACMLS010000167.1 GCA_014379485.1 Bacteroidia bacterium
GCATCCAATCCGCCTGCTGCAGTAGAATAATAATTATTTCCGTTTCCGATCTGCGATACGGATACAGACTGGCGTTCTATTCCGGTTGTTGGATTTCCCGAAGGATCTGTGGTAGCAAGACAAAACTGAATGTCTGTATTTGCAGCCAAAGCTGTAAATGCTGTGGGTGTATTTATTGTATCAGCGTTGGTCCGTCCAAAATCTTCGTTCAGCACAACAATTTGAGTTTGAATTTGTGCTGTAGAAATATTCTGAGTGGTATTCTGATAAAGTACGTGCACAACTACAGGAACGGTTACCACAGTATTTACTTGTACGGTTTTTTGAGAGTTCTGTCCCGCAATCCACTCTTGCATTTGC
Source organism: Bacteroidia bacterium (assembly GCA_014379485.1). Lineage (GTDB taxonomy): Bacteria > Bacteroidota > Bacteroidia > B-17B0 > Aurantibacillaceae > AM-1111. The sequence goes on from JACMLS010000167.1 coordinate 361, forward strand.
TTTTCCATGAGTTCGCGGCGCTGCAGCAGGTTCTGATCTTTTGCAACAAGTTCCATGTATTTATCATGTGTGCTGCACTTTCTTTTTACCTGGGCAAAAATTACTGATTGCGCAATTAGAGCAAGAGAGAGACTTAGTAGAGTTTTTTTCATTTACCTTATTTTTAAGTATTCGAATTTCGGAAGAAACAATAGGTAAAACTAATTAAATCTGCGAAAGGAAAAAAACACTAAGCAAATCAACTAAAAATCTTTTTAAATTTTGTTTTGATGTAAGGGAGCTTCAGTATAAGAATAAGGAAGGGCAACTAACTTAAAACTTTTCAAACTAACCAACCGAAAACTTTTTTTAATTCCCCGTTCTCCGTTTTCTTCTTCGCTCTTTAATTAATGCCTGCAAATATTTAGGAAGTTGGTTTTTTCCGACAAGAAAATAATCGGATTTGTTTTCATCGTTATGCCTTAAAACAAATGCGCCATGTTTTGAATAATACCCGTCAGCAAAAAACTCAATAGTATAGATTCCGTAAGTAAGGTTGTAAAAAAAATAATCTGTAGAGTCTGTGTTTCTGATGCAGGCAATTACGCAGTTATCCTTTAATAATTTAAACCCAAAACATTCAAGATCATCAGGAAAAAGATTGGATTCGAATTTCAGATCTACTTTTACTGTGCAGTTGCCTTTAACAGAATCGGTACAAATAACAGGGCATTTGCACTTGGATCGGATATGAATTTTTTGAATGCTGTCTTCCTGCGAAAAAACCGATGTGAAAGGAACACTGATGACACAGATCAGGCAGATCAGCACAGATAAATTTTTAGTGCGATTGAAAAAATATTTCATCAATAAAAGAGATTTTAAAGGATGAATTTACACTTAGTATGCGAAACGGGCAAATGAACTGGACCTATAGGTATTCGCTACGCGACCAGGAAAGAAACTCTTTTGTTTAATAACCTTTAGACCGTCGCGATGCGACTTTATGTGGCCTTTAGTTTCTTTTTATTTGAAGCGGAATTTTAATCAAAAAAAAAGAATCCCGAAAGATTCTTTTTTTTAAAAACAATATTCATTAATTTATATTCCCAACCCTTTTCTTAGATCGCCGACACTGGCCACTTCAGGATTAATTGCATTAAATTCAAAAAACATTTTGCCATTAGAAACTTTGCTGCTGCGGAATTTTTCTTTATTGCAAACATACACTTTGTTATCAATTGAAAGACAAAGCGAGTAATCTCCGCTGGCAGGATACGAGAACCAGTCAAATTTTTCCTGTCCAATGGTCATTACAAGATTTTTAGAATGATCTACAAGAAAAAACTTTTGTGGTTTTAAAACAGTGTTACCGCTTGTTAAAATAACAGAAACTTTTGTTCCGGCAGGCATGCTGTTAGGGCAATCTGCATTCCAGCAACCAAAATTACTTACTTGAAATGTGCGGTAAATCTGATCGTCCTGTTGAAGTGTGTTGAACTGTTTGTTCAGGTCCTCTTCCATTTTTTTACGCACTGCTATTACTTCTTTTAATCTTTCTGCAGTTAGTTTTTCCTGTTGTTTTACATACTCGGCCAGTTTTTCTGCCTGTGCTTTTTTGTATTTCTCTTCTTCTTCTGTGCGTTTTTTTACTGCAACCTGGTACTGATCAAATTTCTTTTGATATTCTTTTAATGCTTTGTCAAGACTTCTGCCAGTAAGAACCGGATATACAATCAATCTTTCACGGCGACTTCCGCTATAAAGATCAAGTGTATAATTCTCACCTTTCTTTGGTCCGTCAGATAATTTGGCGTCTGTCCAGGTAACCTCATGCATTTCTTTGTTGTAATTTTTATTTTCATCTCCGGCCACAAAGGGAACAGAAGAAAAAGCATTTAATTCCGGATGCTCTATAGGATCTACATCTAAAATAAACGGTTGTTTTGAAGTTTTGGTTTCTTTGGGCTTAGCCGGTTCACTTACTTTTACAACAAGTGCTGCAATTTTTTTATCGGTAGCAACAACAACGCTGTCTTTCTTTACTTCAATCACTTTTATTTTCTCATCTATTTTTACAATAGAAGGAGTTTTATTTATTTTTTCTTCGGTGATGTTGCCCGCATTAGTTGCTGTATGGTTTTCAGAAGTAACTTTATCTTTTCCTTTCAGTATCCATTTTCTGCTTACTGTATCCAAAGCATACAAATTAAAGCGGGTGCTTTCTTCAGAAGAAGCCATTTCTACTTTAATTTCTTTGCCGGGTTTAATAAAAATTTCTTCGCCATTTTGTGAGCCCTGCATATCAATCATACCCGCACTCTCAAAATGGTAAGTGGTACCCGCGCTGTCATAAGTCATTGGAATTCCGCTGGCAATAATATCTGCCTGATCGTGCATTTCGCGGTATTTGATATCAACTTCGCCTTGTACCTGTTCTCCACTCTTCTTTACAAAACTTCCGGCGGGTACTGTTATTTTAGATTTGTTGTGAGTAATGGTTCCTCCATGCGTTGCGTTTACTTTGTAATTGTTATAAGGTACGTTTGCTTTTTCTGAAATTGGTTTAATGAATTTATTCGATTTTTTTTCTGTCAGCTCCTCAACGTTTATTTTATTTTTATCTAAAGCTGTTTTGTTATCGTCTTTGGTTTTTGAACTGTGATTAATGTAGGTAACCGTACAGAAAACCGTGGCGCCTGCTATTACCGTTGAGTAGACTAACTTTTTGAGTCGCCGAAGCCGCAGGTCTCTTCGTGCTTTTTGTAAACTTTCATTCTTAAACCGGTTTACAAGATCCTGGAAATTCTTTCTCGACTCTATTTCTGCATCATCGACTTTGGGTCGGTTGATATTTATTTTTGGTTCCATTTTATTTGGAATTATTTTTTTTTGTAATTGTTTTTTTGATCCGCTCAAGAATCCTGTAAAGTTTTACTTTGGCATTATTCTCGGTAATATCCATTATCTCTGCAATCTCTTTGAATTGTCTTTTCTCAAAAAAACGCATCTCAATCAGTTTCAATTCGTCTTCCGGAAGTTCTTTGATCAGTTTCATTACCTTCGGAGTATAATCTTCGTAATAGCTTTCTTCAATTTCTTCGAACAAAAATTTAAGGTCACCTACATCCGCATTCACAGTACGCTTTGCTTTTTTATCGCGGAAGCACTGGTACACTTCGCTCTGCGCAATCCGGTACAACCAGCTTGCAAAAGGTACGCCTTTAAACTCGTACTTACCAATGTTGGTAAGCGCTTTTAAAAACACCTGCGATGTAACATCGAACGCTGTTTCTTTGTCATCCATTCTCTGGTACACATAACCAAAGATCTGTTTGTAGTACTTGTTGTATAGCGGCGCAAAAAAATTAGGATCGCGCTTGGCTGCCTCTACATGTACCTGCTCCTGGCTCATCTGATCGGCGGTTGCGTGGTACTTTGGGCTAAAACTCATATTTAGGGCGTTGGCTTGCAAATGTAGCGGCTTTGAGGTTATAACCTCATTTCTTCC
>JACMLS010000168.1 GCA_014379485.1 Bacteroidia bacterium
GATCAAAAAGCAGATCGGCACCAAGAGCTGCCAAAAAATTCTGCGAACCCGCAGTGCTGGGAATTGCAGCAAACACAGAAGATAACTGGCCACTGGTAAATCCTAAATATCCGTTAGAACCGATCCAGTAAGAACTCACATCATACCAGTAATAATGAAAAGAAAAACCCATGTTATAAGAACCCACAGAATTATCGTCAGACAAAGAACCAACTTGTGTACCACCTTTTGCAATCACATCAATCCAATTATAAGTTGGTCCTAAAGGATCATTACTGTCGCGCCAGATGTATCCATAAGCATCGGGCCCGCCCGAAGTTTGCGCCTTTATGGTCTGATTAATAAAAAGAGAAATGAGAAGGAGTGTAAGAAATTTTTTCATTTGGTTGTAGGTTAGGTTAGGTTAGGTAAAAGGTTTAGCAGAGTAAAGATAAGATAAAAAATTATTTATGAAATTTTTCCCTGATTTTAATTCCATAAACATTGCTTCATCACGGATTGACCACCTTAGTCGTAACTTCCTGCCATTTACACCATCCTGAAAGAAGGAGTTCTTTCATAGAACGCAGCCAAAACGGCTAATGCTTGAGCCGTTTTTCCTCTTCTTCATTACTCTTCAGATCGCGCTGGCGGATTTTAAAATTGCCAAAGTTATAGATCAAACTTATTCTTATTCTCCTGTTATCAAAAGAATATTTCGAATTCCATTTCAGGTTTTGAAAATCAACACTTGATCTTACAACATTTGTAAAGAAAATATCTGAACATCCGGCAGCAAACACAAATTTATTATTGGCAAAAGTTTTCTTAACAGACAATTCCGCTACAAATCTGCCTTTGTTTTTTTCAATTCCATTCAGTAATCCTCCGATGTAAAAAGCGTTAAGTTCGATTTTAAAATTTTTAGGAAGCAGAATTTGATTGTTGACGGAGCCGGAGAAAGCAGCTCCTGCACCTTTATACGGATTGCCTAGAACAGTTCCTTTATATGCGAGGTAAAAGAAATAACCATTAAGGGTAAAAACCCATTTCTTGGTAATATTTTTTTGATAATAAAGCGAATAGGTAAAGTCAGATCTGTTGGTTAAATTAGATATATTGCTCACTGTTTCCTTGGTAGAATCATTCAGCACATCATATCTGAAAAAATATCCGTCTATGTACGAATAAGAAATTGTATTGTAAATGTATTCGTTATACCCATAAGTAAGATTGGCATTGTATGAATACTGAGGCCACAAATAAGGGTTGCCTATATCTGAAACCAGGTAATTTCTGAAAATTCTGAATGGGTTAAAAGAATTGTAATCAGGCCTGTCAATTCTCCTGTTAAAAGACAACTGCCATACGTGCTTATCAGACGGGGCATAATCTACACTTAAAACAGGAAACACATTAAAATATTGCCGGTTAAGACTAAATGCACTTGTTCTGCTTGAAGTTTTGACCAGCGTATTTTCGCCTCTTAGTCCTATCTGAAAATTTATTTTTTTAAACTTTTTAATTACATTAAAATAACCTGCAAGCAATTTTTCATTATAGCTAAAATTATTTGTAAGGCTGGTATCAATTGTTTCAGTTCCGCTTATTTCGTCTATATTTTTAAACAGAAAGCTACTAAGTATATCCTGGTTACTTGCCTTTGCCCCGGTCTCTATTTTAATTTTTGACTTGAGTGTTTTTTCAAAATCTATACGCCCTGAGTAAATATTAAAAGTAAGTCTATTCTCTGATGAAAGAATTTTTGAAGGAAGTGAATTACCACTCTGTATGTTTTTGAAATAATTATTGTAAACTCCGTTATAAAAATCATAGTTAGGGCTATAATCAACAGAAAAATAAATGGTTGTACCTAAAGTGTCAAAAGAATGTTCTGCATTGAGATTAATGCTTGAGTAATTCCATGGATTATTTCTTTCAAAATTAAAATCTGAATTATCATAATTAAGATCGCTGTTTGCTATATTAATAACCCCATGCCTTTGGTTCAGGGTAGTGCCACCTGTGCTGCTAACTTTAAGTCCGACAGAACTGTTTGAATTTACAAACCAGTCAACCCCAAAATTTGCCGCTATGTATTTACTATGTTCGCGCTCAATATGTTTTTGAGTAAGAAAAGATGTAGCGGACTGAAATTTAACTTCTCTGTTCAGCTCATTAACTTTTCTTACAGACTCATCTATCCAGGAAAAACCGCCAAAGAGATTTATTTTTTTTCCTTTATAGTTCAATGATATTCCGGCAAGGTCGTTTGCGTAATAGGCCTGTGTGTAAGTGGCATTCATGTTTCCGCTAAAACCTGTTATTTTTACAATTTTAGTTTTTATATTAATTATTCCCGCATTGCCAGAAGCATCATACTTAACGGGAGGGTTTTTCATGATTTCTATTTTTTCTACATTTGCAGCGCTCATACTTTTAAGCAGGGTTGCAAGCTGATCGCCTGAGAGCTGCTGAAGTTTTTCATTTATATAAATTTTTACTCCGTAAGTTCCCTGGATAGAAATATTGTTATCTACTACTGAAACACCCGGCAAACGGCTCAACAGATCGTAAACAGAATTGCCAATGGCAAGAGGGCTGCCCTCTATATTTACAATTATATTTCCGTTTTTAAATTCAATGGTTTTTTTTACTGCCTCTACAGAAACTTCATCCAGTTTTATTTCTGACTTTTTCAGAGTTAATTGCGGAACAATTAATGAAGTAATACTATCAAACATAAAAATAGCTGACGCACTCTCTTTGTGTTCAGGAGAAAAAGTTTTAATAAAATAAGTTCCGGGCGGCATTTTTTCAAAAAAATAATTACCACCATCATCACTTATCTGCCCCTTTACCAAAGAACTGTCTGTAGCTTTAACTAATACAACAGATACATAGGAAACAGGATTACTTAAAGAGTCAATAACAGACCCCTTGATCAGAGCCTGGGAATAACCGGATGTAGAAAGAAAAACAAAATAAAAACAAAATAAAATAACCCTTATAAAAACAAATCTGCCCACCATTAGTTATTTAAAATAATTAGCCACCACTAAAGCAAAACAATTGAAAAATTTTCGAAATTAAAGTTAATTTGTTACATTAGCAAGGTCCAAATTCAAAACAATATTTCCAACTTTATCCCGATAATGGATAAATTTTAAAATACGATCTGAATTATTTGGCAGTTTAGTTTTCGAAATTGACGCTTCCCACCCCGAGTGACTTTTGAAACTATACGAACAGCAGTGATTGTAAATACAAAATAAAATTAGTGGAATTGGTACGCTGATTTTATATTTTGACCGGTAGTAAATTATTGGTTTTGCAATTTAAAATAGTAAACGGAAAAAAGTGGTTTATTTACGTTTTAGTGGAGGTGGTTATGATAAGTGGTTTTGACAATCTTGCATTTGCACAAAAAATAATATTTGTAAATGAAATTAAATTCCCTGAACAGGGAATTAATACCGTTTCCGGTTACGCAAGAATACAGGGAGAGATAGTTGTTGGCCTGCTTGCAGAATGTGTGTGCCATGTATTAAATGAAAGTGACATTGTAACCAACCAGCACACCTATTTTCAAAAAAGCAATAACAAATATTTTTTCAAAAACGAGAACATAAAGTTGCAAGACTATGTTCACTGCGCAGATCCTGAACAAAGCGCAATTGATTATATGTTACTTGACGCTGCTGTTAAGCTCACACAAAATGATGATCTGATCAGTGTTAGTATAATCAGGTGTGCTCCGGATTTGTTTTTCTGGTATGTTAAAGTTCATCACATTCTGTTTGACGGCTATTCAATGGCTCTTTTTTTTAATAAAGTCTCATTGCGGTATGATGCTATTGTTAGCGGAGAACATTCTCTTGCAGATACCAATTTTACTTATGAAGAATTTGTAAGAAAAGAGAAGGATTACAGAACCTCTTCTCTTTATGCAAAGGATCGTTCTTTTTGGTTGAGCAAACTTAACACGGGGCAACGCTCCGAAATTTTTGAGACAGGAAAAAGGATCAGCGCATATGAAAAACCAGACTGCGAAAGAGAAGAAATAATTATTCCGCGCAAATTATTCAGCCAGGTTGAATACTTTACAAAAAAAACGGGGTGCTCTGCACTGCACTATTTTCTTGCCGTATTACAATCATTAAATCGTTGCCTGGGCAATTCGGGTTTTCGCATTGGGCTGCCGGTGCATAACAGATCAGGCGTAAAGAGCAAAGAAACGCTTGGGGTTTTCATAAGCACAATACCTATTGATATTTCTGCGAGTGATACCACATTGTTTTCTGATCTGCTAAAACTGGTGCGGAAAGAGGTGGCAGAATGTTACCGGCACAAACAGTTTCCTGTTTACGAATTGCAGGCAGAGTTAGGAGAGCCCAAAGGCTTTTTCAACGTTTTGTTTTCTTATCAGAAAAATGTTTTTAGTCCGCGTCTCGGTAAAGCAGACTGTACAATAGTTTTCCTGAAAAATCAGCATCAGTTGGAAGATTTAAGAATTCATTTGCTGGAGTATTCTGAGGATAGAGACCTTGTACTGGCATTTGATTATAATACACAGGTTTTTTCAAAAGAATTTATCTGCGATCTTATTAAACGATATTTCAGATTGCTGAATGAGATGCTTACTGCAGGCGATCTGAAGACAGGAGATACGGCGTACATGGAAACCAATGAAAGAAAACTTCTCCTTTCCAATTCAAACAGAACGTCGAACCATGCAGCCAGCAACAAAACCGTGGTTGATTTATTTTCTGAATCAGCAGCAAAATTCGCAGATAAGGCTGCAATTATTTTTAAAGACCGAACCCATACTTATAAGGAAATTGATACCCGCTCCTCCAGGCTTGCCTGCTACCTGAAAAAAACACACCACCTGCAAGCCGGAAATCTTGTTGGAATAAAACTTAACAGAAATGAGTGGATGGTAATTTCTGTTTTAGCTGTACTGAAAGCCGCCTGTGGCTACGTACCTATAGATCCGGACCTGCCGGAATACAGGGCAGAGTATATACGCAAAGACAGTAATTGCCAACTAATTATTGACCAGGCTGTCATTGATTCTTTTTCAGAAAGTGTTTCGGGGAATAACGAATTGATCAGCGAAAAAATAAACGGAAGTGATCTTGCGTATGTAATTTATACATCCGGTACTACGGGCATGCCAAAAGGAGTAATGATCACTCATCAAAACCTGGTTTCTTTCTTTCCTAATCTCACTGAAATTTTTGGCTTTCGTCCGGAGGATTCAGTTGCCGCCGCCACCAATTTTACATTTGATATTTCTGTTCTTGAATTACTGGGCACCCTTGTTTCAGGAGCAAGCATATATCTTATTCCCGATATTTATCCGGAAACAATTCTTGAGGGTATTAAAAATAAACAGGTAACTGTTTTACAGGTAACCCCATCTCGGCTTAATCTGCTGTTGGAAGCAGATAAGAAGCTGAACATTCTTAAACAATTAAAATGTCTGCTTGTTGGTGGCGAAGCAATGAAAGCAGAACACCATAAAAAACTATTGTTACTAAAATCAACCCGGGTTTTTAATGTGTATGGGCCAACCGAAACAACCATCTGGAGTTCTTGTTTAGAGTTGAATGCAAATGCTTTGTTAACGATAGGAAAACCCCTGCTGAATGAAAAAATTTTAATCTGCAACGGAAATTATCTGGCCCCCGCTCTGGTAGCCGGAGAAATTTGCATTGGCGGAAGTGGTTTGGCAAAAGGTTATCTTAACCAGGAGAGTCTTACGGCAGAAAAATTTATTGCCAGCCCGTTTGAAAAGGGAGAGCGACTATACAAAACCGGTGATACAGGACGTTTGCTGCAGGATGGAAGCATTGAATTTTTAGGAAGAAGAGACAACCAGTTAAAAATAAACGGATACAGAATTGAGCCTGCAGAAATTGAAGATGCACTACAGCAGTTTAAACAAATTGAACAGGCAGTAACAGTTGTAAGAAACGCATCAGGAAAGGACCATCTTGCCGCATTCTATTCTTCAAAAACTGAATATGGAACTGCGGATATAGTAAAACATCTCCACAGCATTTTACCATATTACATGGTTCCGGATTCTTTAACCTGGCTCAACAAAATTCCGCTTACCCCAAGCGGAAAAGTTGACAGAAAACTCCTTTCGGAGATGGAGATACAGGTAAACGAACCGGACCACACTCCTGTTACCGATTCTGAAAAAAAAATAATAGCAACCTGGAAAAACTTACTGGGTAAAGAATTCATTGCCCCTGACACCGACTTTTTTCTTGCTGGTGGAGACAGTATTTCTGCAACCCGTTTGATGATAAGGCTGCAGGAAGAATTTAAAACAGAAATTAGTTTAAAAGACATTTTCATAAACCGCACACCCCGCAAACAGTCCAAAATTGTATTGGCAAAACCAGAAGATCCGTCAGAACAGATAAGCCTTGCAGAACCCGCTTTTGCTTACCCCCTCTCTTCTTCACAGAAAAGATTGTTCATTCTGCAAAAGCTTGTTGCCTACTCACCTGCCTACAACATGACCGGAACGTATCTGCTGTCAGGCATAAAAAAAGAAGAACATTTTATTTCGTCGCTAAATGAATTATTTAAAAGGCACGAAATACTCAGAACCTCATTTACAGAAGACGGCAACGGCGAACCGCTGCAATTTATACAAGGCACTGATGATTTTATTGCAGATATAAAAACGCAGGATCTGAGGAATGAAGTGGAAAAACATACTGTCATAACAGCGTTTGCGGAAAAAGAAAAGAAAACTCCATTCAACCTCAGCAAGCCCGGATTATTGAGAATCACTTTATTCAGAATAGAGGATGAGGATTGGGTACTCTGCTATGTAATGCACCATATCATAAGCGACGGCTGGTCTATGGAAATCATTCTTCGCGATCTGACTGAAATATATATTGCTCTTAACACCGGATCTAAGGCAGATCTTCCTCAATTTAATTTTCAATACAAAGATTATGCTGTATGGCAAAAAAATCAGATTGAATCCGGAAAATGGAATACACGCCGCAATTACTGGATCTCACAGTTTACTGATGAAATTTCTATTCTTGATCTGCCAACTGATAAACCGCGACCAATTTTAAAAACCTATAAAGGAGGTATTGTTTCAAAAAACATCAGCAAAAAAACAGTTCAAAAATTTAAAACGCAACTCACAGCCAACGGTTCTACTTTTTTTACCGGGCTTATTGCGGCAGTTAAAGTTTTATTATTTAAATATACTAATCAGAAAGATATAATTATAGGCAGCCCGGTTTCTACCCGCATACATAAGGGGCTTGAAGACCAGGTTGGTTTTTATGCAAATACACTGGCCTTTCGCACAATAATTGAACCTGAAAAAACGTTCTCAGAACTGCTTGAAAAAATTAAAGACACAATCCTTAACGCTTATACACATCAGGACTATCCTTTTGATGAACTTATAAACGGACTTTCATTGCAACGTGATATGTCAAGAAATCCTTTGTTTGATGTGATGGTTGTGCATCAGAACAATAACGTAAAAAGGATACTGCCTGCAAATTCAAAAAAAGCGTTTGAAATTTCTGAATACAAAACACCTGCAGTTGACTCAAGCAAGTTTGACCTGTTATTTGAATTCAAAGAAACTTCTGCAGCACTTGAGCTGAACCTTGAATTTAATTCAGATATCTATACGCTGGAAAGCGCCCAAACCCTGGCTCAGCACTTTTGTAACTTACTTGCGTGTATAGCGGATAATGACCGGGTTGCGGTAGATGAATTGGTAATTCTTGAAAAAGAGGAACAGAAATATATACTTAAAAATCTCAATCCTCAGCCGGTAAAATTCTCTGACCATAAAACAGTTATTGATCTGTTTCTTGAACAGGTAAGCAGAACTCCTGGTAACGTTGCACTTTATTTTGAAGGTAAAGAAATATCTTATGATGAGCTGAATAAGATCTCAAACAGGTTTTGCAGGTTTCTTCTTAAAAAAAATAAAATCAGGAGTGGAGATATGATTGCAATAAACCTGAACAGGGGTGAACACTTTATTGTTTCTGTTTTAGGTATTTTAAAAACCGGTGCAGGATATGTGCCCATAGATCCTTCTTATCCTGATGAACGAAAAGAATTAATACTGCAAGACAGTAAAAGTCTTTTTGCAGTGAATGATCTTTTGTACAGTGATTTTCTTAATTCTTTACGATCACTGCCTGATGATCTGCCGCCTGCATCAAAACCCGTGGCAGACAGCGGCCTTTACATTATTTACACATCAGGTTCTACGGGCAGGCCAAAGGGAATTGTAATGCCACAACGTGCTATGGTTAACCTGGTAGAATTTCATTTAAATGATGGGATACAGCAGAACATAAAAAGAGTAATGCAATTTGCAAGTATTGGTTTTGATGTTTCGTTCCAGGAAATTTTTACAAGCTTGTCAAGAGGCGCTACGTTATTTCCTGTTTCAGATGAAATTAGGGCAGATATTTTCAGGTTCATCAGTTTTATAAACGACAACCTGATCGATACACTATTTCTTCCTACCGCATATTTTAAACTGCTTATTGAAGACCGGTATTTTCATGAGAACATAGCAAAATCACTTAAGCATATTTTTGTAGCCGGCGAACAACTTATTTTAAGTGACACCGCTATTTCTTATTTGTCAGCGGCAGGCATTACACTTCATAATCACTACGGCCCTGCCGAAACGCATGTGGTAACAGCAGCCAGCTGGCACGGAAAAGCATTTGATCATATTACCAATTATCCTTCAATAGGAAAACCTGTACAAAACAATTACATCTATGTTCTGGATGACAAATTACTACCTGTACCCAATGGAGTAACCGGAGAAATTTGTATTGGAGGAATTGGTTTATCTAAAGGTTACATTGGCCAGCCAGAGCATACAAATGAAAAATTTGTTGCCAACCCTTACAGCCCCGGTACTTTAATTTACAGAACCGGAGATCTTGGTAAATGGAACAAAGATGCTTCTCTGCATTATGTAGGAAGAAAAGATTTTCAGGTAAAAATAAGAGGCTATAGAATTGAACCGGGCGAAATTGAAGCGGCCCTTATAAGCCACGGGCATGTAGAAGATGCGCACGTAGTTATAAACAGCGAAAAAAACATACTGGCTTTTTTTACAGGAAATAAAGCAATTGAAGTAAAGGAACTAAAGAACCATTTAACGGAAAGAATTCCACCCTTTATGGTTCCTGACAGATTTTTTCAGCTCCCTTCACTTCCAGTTACAACAAACGGCAAGATCAACAGAAAAAAACTGCTCGAAATTTCTGAACACACGCCGGCTGCGCAAGAAACTTATGTGCCGCCCAGGAATGCTACTGATGAAAAACTCATTGAAATATGGAAAGAAATTCTTGGAAAAACCCATATTGGCATAAGAGATAATTTTTTTGATCTTGGAGGCCACAGTTTAAAAGCCACGCGGCTATTGAGCAGAATTCACAAAGATTTTAATGTAAAACTTGAACTGAAAGATATTTTTAC
>JACMLS010000169.1 GCA_014379485.1 Bacteroidia bacterium
ACTTTTAATTTTATTGGAATTACACACAAACAAACTAAAAAAGTAAAATACCAATACAAATTAGAAGGGCTTGATGAAAACTGGAGCGCATTAACAAACCGCACAGAAGCACCTTACGGAAATTTACCGCAAGGTACTTACACCTTTAAAGTAAAAGCCATTAACAGCCTTGGCTATAAAAGCAATGAATTTAATTATACATTCACCATTCGCCCGCCCTGGTGGCAGACCTGGTGGTTCAGAACTGTATGCGCTTTTGTTTTACTTCTTCTTGTTTATCTCATTTTCAGATGGAGAACAGCAGCTCTGCGCAAAGACAAAGAGAAATTAGAGCAGACAGTTAAATTACGTACCTCAGAAGTTGTGCATCAAAAAGAAGTAATAGAAGTAAAACACAAAGAAATTACAGACAGTATTCATTACGCAGAACGCATCCAGTTCGGATTACTTGCAAGCAAAAAATTATTAGATGAAAATCTGAACGATTATTTTATTTTATTTAAACCCAAAGCAGGAGTAAGCGGAGATTTTTACTGGGCAACAAAATTAAGCAACAATAATTTTGTTATTGTTACTGCAGACAGTACAGGCCACGGAGTTCCGGGTGCGATTATGAGTATCTTAAACATTGCCTGCCTCAAAGAAACATTAATGCAGGGTATTATCAGTCCTGATTTATTTTTGAATGAAACAAGGAGATTGATCATTGAAAACTTAAAGAACGACGGAAGCGCAGAAGGCGGTAAAGACGGAATGGATGGCAGTTTGCTGAGTTTTGATTTTACAACTAATATAATGACTTGCGCCTCTGCAAATAATCCGATTTTAATTATCCGTGGTAATGAACTGATTGAAATAAAAGGAGACCGTATGCCAATTGGCAAGCACGAAAAAGATCAAAGCCCATTCTCATTAAAAACTTTCAACTTAATAAAGGGCGATCTTGTTTATACAACCAGCGATGGTTTTGCTGATCAGTTTGGCGGCGCAAGCGGAAAAAAATTCAAATACAAACAACTTCAGGAATTATTGCTTTCCATTTCAAAAGAACCTATGCAGGTTCAGAAACAAAAGCTTAACGATATTTTTGATAGCTGGAAAGGGAATCTTGAGCAGATTGATGATGTGTGTTTGATTGGAATCAGGATCTGATTTTCATGAAAAATTAATGTTACAACGCTTTTTCTAAGCAGAAATCTAAGTATTTCAACCTACAAATTTCGGTTTCATAGGCCATAAAGGGCTTTAAATCTGCTAAAATCTAATTTTTATCTCCATTTTTTACTATTTCATGTAACCAAAAAGCGAATAGGGCGTATACCTATTAGTTTTAGAAAATTTAACTTTTGCTCCAAACCTTTAATCAACGTAAGCATGAGGCAACTAAAAATTACCAAACAAGTTACTAATCGCGAAACCGCATCTTTAGATAAATATTTGCAGGAGATTGGTCGTGTTGAATTGATAACGGCCGAAGAAGAAGTTGAACTGGCACGCAAAATAAAACAAGGTGATCAGTATGCATTAGAAAAAATGACCAAAGCAAATTTACGCTTCGTAGTTTCTGTTTCTAAGCAGTATCAAAACCAGGGTTTGAGTTTGCCCGATTTAATTAATGAAGGAAATCTTGGTTTAATAAAAGCTGCACAGCGTTTTGATGAAACGCGCGGATTTAAATTTATTTCTTACGCTGTTTGGTGGATTCGCCAAAGTATTTTACAGGCCTTGGCAGAGCAATCGCGTATTGTACGCTTACCCTTAAATAAAATCGGTTCAATAAATAAAATAAATAAAACTTTTGCAAAATTAGAGCAGGAGTTTGAGCGCGAACCAAGTGCCGATGAAATTGCCCACGTTTTAGAAATGGCCCCCGAAGAAATTAAAGAGACCATGAAAAATAACGGCCGCCACGTTTCTATGGATGCGCCAATGGGAAATACAGAAGACGGCGGTAGCATGTACGATGTGCTGATGAATGCAGATACGCCAAGCCCTGAAGGTGGACTTATAAACGAATCTTTGCAACAGGAAATTGAGCGTGCACTTTCTACTTTAACAGCACGCGAGGCAGATGTTGTGCGTTTGTATTTCGGACTGAGCGGTCAGCATCCTTTAACTTTAGAAGAAATTGGCGAAAAGTTTGATCTTACAAGAGAGCGCGTACGACAAATAAAAGAAAAAGCTGTTCGCAGATTAAAACATACTTCAAGAAGTAAAATTTTAAGGACATATTTGGGGTAAAAATTTACTTTATTTATTTTAAAACTCTCCTTGCCGGAGAGTTTTTTTTATGAT
>JACMLS010000170.1 GCA_014379485.1 Bacteroidia bacterium
ATTGTTTCGGTTTTTTTAAAGAATTTATCCGACAGATAAAGTTAAGTAAGCATCTGTTGGGCAATAATGAGTGTTCTCCCTCCTCAGAATGATAAAGGTCATACTGTTTTTTGATAATCATGTTTTTATTTATAGTTTTAAGGTGTGAAAAAAATCCAGTTAAGTACAACAATTGGCCTGCTTTTAAGTATTGCTGCCATTGTATGCCTTGTTCTGAAGTTTCAGATTCCGGCCGGAATTCTTGCCGTAGTTGCATATTTTGCTGCTATGAAAGATGTGTCTAAATACACCGGCCTTTATCAATTCATTATTGTTTTTATTTCTTCAGCACTCATTGGTTTGAGTCATGATTTTCCTTTAACGGGAATTCCTTTTATAACAATTGCCTGCGTGCTTACAGCTGCCGGTTCTATTTTACGCATTGCATTCTTCCGCGTTTTTTCTTATACAGGCCACTCCTGGTTTGAACCGGTTATGTTTGTAATTGCCCTCACAGTTTATGCTTACGGAAATTTTACCGGAGATCATACATGGCTGGGTTACACTTTTCCCGCTCCCATTATTATTTTTCAATCTATTCTTGCATGGGGCATTTTAAAAGATAAAAAACAATTACTGGCAGCAAACATAGGTGGCTACAAAATGCAGATTGGTAAACCTGCTGTTGAATTTGAGTTGCCGGATCAGGACGGAAATCTTGTGAAATTAACGCAGTATAAAAGTATCCGTCACTTATTACTTGTTTTTGTGCGTGGAGACTGGTGCCCCGGTTGCCACATGATGTTGCGTACTTACGAAAAAAACCGCGAAAAATTTGCGGCAAAAAATATACTGGTAATGGCAATTGGCCCCGATCCGGTTGGCGTAAATCGCGAAATGGTTGAAAAATTAGGGCTCGATTTTAAAGTGCTTGCAGACGATAAACAAAAGATTGCCATGGAGTACGGTGTGCAGTTGGATAAATACGATAATAATTTTGCGGAAAAATACGAAGAAGGAATTCCTTTACCCGCATCTTTTTTAATTGACAAAGGCGGAATTGTGCAATACGTTTCGCGCCCGGATAAAGTGGGCGAATTTTTAAATCCATCACTTATTTTTCCAATACTCGAAAAACTGAATTAATGACTGCTTTAACCATTTACATTTTAGCCGGAATAATTGTTTTACTGCTCATTCTTGCCATTTATTTTTTCGGGATGGCCGGAAAAAAACAGGAAACAGTGAAAAAAGAACTGAGCAATTATAAAAGTATTATTGATCAGGCAAACGATTCTATGTTTGTAATTGATATTGCTGACGGAAAAATTCTGCAAGCCAATCCAAGTGCTGCAAAATTGCTTGGCTATACCGAGCAGGAATTTTCAAAACTGTCTTTATTTCAGCTGCATCCAAAAGAAGATCTGAACAAAAGTTCTGGCCGTGTTGCAGATGTTTGGGAAAAAGGTGGCCTCATTTATAAAGATCTTCCCTTTGTTACCAAGTCAGGCACACTTATTCCGGTAGAATGTTCTGCGAAGGTTGCTCCTTTTGGCGGCAGACCAGCTATTGTAATTTATGCTCGGGACATTACTGAGCGTTTGCGTTTGGAAAATGAGATCAGAGAACAGAATAAAATTATTGAGGAAAAGAATAAAGATATTACAGATAGTATAGAATACTCTAAAAGAATTCAACGTTCTGTCTTTAAAGAGCAGGAAAAAATAAAAGACCTTGCCCCCGAATCGTTTATCTTTTTTAAACCCTGCGAAATTGTAAGCGGAGATTTTTACTGGTACACAGATTTTGCTATTAAAAGCGATTTGCATGCACCTAATGGTTACCATTATACAGCAGGTACGCACTTACTTGTTGTTGCTGCTGCAGATTGCACAGGGCATGGTGTTCCAGGCGCTTTTATGAGCATTATCGGTAACACTTTGCTCAACCAAACCATTAATAATCCGGAAGTAAATAGTGCTGCAATGGCCCTTGATTTTATTGATCATGAGTTAAAAAACAGTTTAAATAAAAATAAAGAAGAAACGCCTTTGCGCGATGGAATGGATATTGCTTTGTGCTGTATTGATATGAAGGGATTGCGATTGGAATATGCCGGAGCAAACAATCCCATTTACATTATTCGCGGAGAAGAACTTTTTGAATTAAAATCAGACAAGCAAGCCATTACCGCCGCAATTGATTCAAACACACAGCCCTTTACCAACAACCTTTTCGAACTTAAAAAGAACGATTGTGTTTATTTGTTTACTGACGGATTTGCAGATCAGTTTGGGGGCCCAAAAGGAAAAAAGTTCATGTACAAACAAATAAAAGACACACTCATCTCTCTTCAGAATAAAAATATGGAAGAACAAAAAGAAGCCTTATTCAATACCTTTGAAAACTGGAGAGGAAATTTACCCCAGGTAGATGATGTGTTGATCATCGGAATCAAGATTTAGTTTGTCAATGAAACTCTCTCTTTTAGTCTTCCCTTCCCTTTTTCTCTGTGTAACTCTGTTCCTCCGCTTCTCCGTGCCAAATTTGCTCACTCGCCCCTCGTCCTTTTCCCTCCTCTCTCGTCCCTCTCTCACGCCCCTTTAATTCATGACCCAAAAACTTCCTTTTAAACAACTTGCATATGGCTGTGGCATGATGGGGTGGAGTATTATGATCAATCTTATTTCTGTTATTTTGGCTTACCTGTTTGCGCCGCCTGATAAAAGTGGTTTCCCAAAGTTAATTACACAAGTGCCCGTACTTGTTATTTTTAATGTAATAGCAATCATAATGTCCAGCAGCAGGTTGGTCGACGCAATTTACGATCCATTCATTGCGCAATTCAGCGACCGCAATAAAAATCCAAAAGGAAGAAGAATTCCCATAATGAAATGGGCCATAATTCCCTCTTTGATTTTTTGCTGCCTTGTTTTTTACCCTTTAAAGCATGAAGAAAGTTCAATTAATATTTATTGGCTCGCTTTTACTTTGGTTGGATTTTATATTACCTCTACTTCCTATATCATTCCTTACAATGCATTGTTGCCCGAACTTGCCCCCACATCAGAAGATAAGGTGCGGCTCTCAACATGGCAATCTGTTGGTTATGTTTTCGGAATTGCCGTTTCTTCCTGCACCTTTAATCTTACCGGCTTGCTGCAAACTTCTTTTCATATTTCTTCGCGTATTGATGCGCTTCAGCTTTCCGTTTTGATAATAGCAGTGCTTGCTGCAATTGCTATGGTCATTCCTGTTTTAGCCATTAACGAAAAAAAATATTGCAAGGCAAACCCAAGTCACGTTCCATTAAAGAAAGCTTTAAAACAAACACTTACAAACAAGAATTTTCTTTTATTTATTGTGGCAGATTTCTCCTATTTCATTTCTGTTACGCTCATCACTTCCGGTCTCCTTTTTTTTTTAACGGTACTACTTAAATTGCCGGAGGAGTTGGGAAACAAATTAATGATCACCATGGTGCTTGTTTCTTTTATTTTTTATCCGGTTGTGAATTTTATGGCAAAAAAAATTGGCAAAAAAGTAATTGTTATTTTTTCATTGGTTTGGCTCTCGGTTCTTTTTATGGGAGTTTATTTTTTAGGAAAGCTCCCGCTCGATCCCGCTGCGCAAATTTATGGGCTCATTATACTGATCTCTGTTCCTGTTGCATCATTAAATATATTACCAAACGCAATATTGGCAGAGATCATTGAAAAAGACACACAGGAAACTGGAGAAAGTAAAGAAGCAATTTATTTTGCTGTCAGATATTTTTTTGTAAAAATTGCGCAGACTGTTGGCATTGCATTGTTCACCATGTTTTTGCTTTACGGAAAAAACATTGGCAATGATTTTGGTATTCGTTTAAACGGATTACTCGGTTTCGGATTGTGTTTGCTGGCAGCGCTGATCTTTACACGTTTTAAGGAAGTGAGAAAATAATTTTTCCCGGTCACGTAGTGATCACCTCAAGGTTATTCAAAACAAAATCTTTAACCTTACTGGTCGCGTAGCGAATACCTTTTTACCTTTCTGTATTATTCGGCCTAGTATAAACCATTTGCATCACGTTAATATTCCGCATTGCAAAAGCTCCTTCGCAATAACACAAATAATAATTCCATTTGCGTATAAACCGATCGTCAAAGCCTAATTTTTTTACTTCCGGAATTTTAGCGTTGAAATTTTCGCACCAGGTTGCAAGAGTGCGGGCATAATGTGTGCCCATGTCTTTTAAGTCAACCAGAGTAAGGTCACTTGTATTATTGATTGCCTTATTTATTTCTCCGACAGAAGGAAGTAATGAGCCCGGAAAAATATGTTTCTGAATCCAGTCTACACCATTCTTTAAACTTTCAAATCGGGCATCCGGGCAGGTAATTACCTGAAAGGCCAGTATTCCGTTTTTAGTTAAAACGTCGGCACACTTTTTAAAATAGGTTTCAAAAAAATCAGCGCCAACGGCTTCAAGCATTTCAATAGAAATTATTTTATCAAATTTTCCTTTTACTAAACGGTAATCTTTTAAGAGTACGGTAATTTTATCTGATAAATTTTCTTTTTCAATTCTATCATTGGCCAGTTTAAATTGCTCTTCAGAAATAGTTAGGGTAGTGACTTTGCAGCCAAAATTTTTGGCCATGTAAATTGCATTTGCTCCCCATCCGCTTCCTATTTCCAGTACATGATCTTCGGGCCGTAAATGTAACTGACTGCAAAGACGTTCGTATTTGGCGTATTGGGCCTCTTCTAAATTAAAACTTTCTTCTTTGAAATAGGCAGAAGAGTAAGTCATGCTTTTATCAAGGAAAAGTGCAAAAAAATCATTGTTCAGGTCATAATGTTCAGCAATGTTTTTTTCTGATCCGCTTAAATTATTTTTTCTTTTGGAGTGACTGATCCTGTTCAGCGATTTTAAAATATTGAGTGCAACTTTTTTTACATTACTTCCTGAAACGGTAGGAGCATTTTCAATATTCAGCACAAACCATTTAATAACATTGGTAATACTGTCCGTTTCCCATTCTCCTTCAACATACCCTTCGCCAAA